>JAEWVL010000022.1 GCA_023396665.1 Spirochaetota bacterium | reverse complement strand
GGTGTGGATGTGGAACGATCTGTGCGGGGTCGTGCTTTTCCCCTTCGACGGCGAGTCCTGTCCCGCGCTTATGCGTGCATTTAACATCATGTTCAACCGTAAAATAATCAGCTTTGAAGAGTTCAATTACGATATGCTTCTGACATATCGCATTGCCATTCATATCGGTGAAACAGCCTACATGGAGCGGGGCAATACCGGAGAAATCATCTCCGATTCGGTAAATTCGATCTTTCATCTGGGTCAGAAGTTCGCTCAGCCCGGAAATTTTTATCTGACAGAGGGCGCCCTGTCCTTTGTTCCGAAGGGTATTGAGGATATGTTTATTCCGGCAGGAAAATACGAAGGGCGTGAAATCTACCGAATGCGGCATCTGCTCTGAAAATACCCTCCGCCTATGATCACGGCTCATGATCCGCTCACATTATGAAATGTATGCACATTCCGCACAAATGCCGCGATAACATACGGTGTGATTGTTGATCGTGATATTGTGTTTCCGCTCTATCTCGGCTATAGAATGAAGATTGCACTGCTCTACGGCGATAAAGCGGTGACATTTCTCGCAATGAAAGTAATGATAATGAGTCTGTGATTTTGCCGTGTAATACTTCAGGATGCCCTCAATTTTGCATTCAAACAGAAATGATTCTATCAGATATCGGTCTTCAAGAAACAACAGGCTGCGGTAAACGGTGGCCTGATCCATGGCTCCGTTTACCCGTGTGACAATTTCGGCAGCGGAAAGGGGTTGTTGCGCTCTTTGCAGGGTTTCTATGACCTTCTGACGGTTTCTTGTTAATCGTGGGCACTTGTTCATCCGGCGAAAACCTTCTTCGCGCCAAGCGCGAGAAAATAGATGCCGCTTGCCAGCAGTATTATCGACGCGCTTGCCGGAATATTCAGCACAAACGCGATGAATATTCCACCGGTGCTGAGCACTATTCCGGTCATGATCGATGCGGCGAACAGCGCGCGCATTGAACGGGTGAACAAACCGGCGATAACAGCGGGAAGGGTGACGAGGGCAATTACCAGAATCAGTCCGACGATTTTTATTGTTATGACGACGGTGATCGAGATGAGCGAAAGCATAATGAAATATATCAGTTTTATTCTTCGGCTTCGCAGCGAGAGAAAATCCTCGTCGAAAGAGAGATAGACGAAATGGTAATAAAAGATGGTGACCAGAATAACGATTAGCGTATCCAGCAACAGCATAAGCAGAAGATCAGTACTTTTCACCATCAGAATATTTCCGAATATAAAACTCGTCAGATCGGCTGTATAACCGGGCGTAAGGTAGATGAAAATCACTCCGAGCGACATTCCCGCGGCCCACAGCGTGCTTATGATGGTGTCTTCGTTGCGGTTGGTCTCGCTGCGGCTCAGGGTGAGAATAAGCGAAAACAGTATTGCCGCGATTATCGCCCCGATAGTGGTGTTGACACGAAAAAAATATGCCGCACCGATGCCCCCCATGACAGCGTGCGCTATCCCCCCTGCTAAAAAGGTGAGCCGGTTTTTAACGATAAACGGGCCGGTGATGCCGAAGGCGACACTGCACAATAGTGCGGCGAGCAGGGCGCGCTGCAAAAACTGATAGGCGATAATGCTTTCAAGAAATTCGATCATGTCATTCTTCTCTTTTGAAAGTGGCGAAGAGTTCACTGTTGTCGTTTCGCTTTTTCTGAGTAATCATTTACGTTATAGCCCGCAGCTGTGGCTTATTATGCTCGAGTCATGCTGATACAAATCTTTCGCCACATGCTCACCGGTAAGTTCTTCTTTGCGGTGCAAGACCGCCTTTCTGTTGAGACACATTACCCTGTCGACCATCGACGAGACGATGCCGATATCGTGTGATACGAGAAGTATGGTCATCGAACCGTTGAGTCGTTTCAGATATTCGTAGATGTCTTTTTCAACCCGGTTGTCGACACTGGCAGTCGGCTCATCGAGAAACAGAATTTGCGGTGATGAAACAACCGCCCTGGCGAGCAGTGTTCGCTGGCGCTGTCCACCGGACAGTTCCGCAAAGCGAACTTTCCTGAGTTGTTCGAGACTGACCATCTCAAGAGTTTGGCTTACGAGTTTTCTTGTTTGCGACGATATTCGGGGTAAAAGATGTCTGTCGTGAAAAAGCCCCATCGCTGCGATCTGCTCAACCGTGAGCGGTATATCCTCGTTGACCTTGCTGTATTGCGGCATGTAGCCGACATGTAATCTTGTCTGCGCCGGAGGCGCGTTGAGTATGCGAATGCTTCCCTTGTCGGGTCTGAGGTAACCCAGCATGAGGCGCAGCAGTGTCGTTTTTCCCCCGCCGTTTGGACCGATGATGCCGATGAACTCTCCGCGGTTTACCGTAAATGATATATCCTCAAGTACCTGATTGCTCTTATAGGAAAAGCTTATGCCCTGCGCCACTATTGCAGTTTCTGTTTGCAAGATAGGTTCCTCTCTTTGGTGTCGGTGCTTCACTGCAATGTCCTGGATATCTCTTCGGCTATATGATGAAGGTTTTTGATGTAATCCTCTTCGAGCGGATCAATCTGAACGACAGATCCCCCTATGGCTTCAGTAAGCGCTTCGGCGCTGTCTGTGCTGAATTGTTTCTGTACAAAGATAATGCGAATATCGTGTTTTTTTGCGATATCAATCATGGTTTTCAGTGTTTCAGGGCCCGGCTCTTTTCCCTCGACTTCAATGGCCAGCTGTTTTAAGTCGAACTCATCGGCAAAATAACCGAATGCCGGGTGAAAGACCATGAACTCCCGGGTCTTGAGCCCTTTTAGTGAGGTGTTGATTTCTTCGATACAGAGATCCAGATCGGCGATCAGATTTTGCAGGTTTTTCTCATAGGTGGCGGTATGTTCCGGATCAAGCTGTATTAGGGCTTTGCATATGTTCATCGCCTGCAGTTTTAGCGCAGAAGGAGACAGCCATGTATGCGGGTCGCTGCCGCTGTGATCGTGCGAGTTTTCATCTTCTTCTGTCTGATGCTCATCATGATTTTCGTCGTGTTCCAATTCGTCAAACTGACGAAGTTTCTGCCCCTCTATCGTATTGACAATTTTCATCGAAGGGTTTGCTTCGGCAATTTTATCGAGCCATGCCTTTTCGAAGGGCACACCGATGGTGAAGAAGGCTTCGGCCTTCGTCAATTCAGCCATCTGCCGGGGAAGCGGTTCGTAGGTTTCAGGGGAGTGACCGGGTTGTACCATTACCCTTACATCGAAAGCATCACCTGCAATACGAGAGATGATATAACGCTGTGGAAGAATGCTTACAAACAGATGGCGTTTTCCCCTTTCAGGTTTTGCTGAACATCCCGCAGCGAGCAGCAAAATGAGTATCAACAGCGCTTTTATGCAATTACGTGTTCTCATAACCAGGCCCTTCAGTGATAATTAATAACAATTGTGCTCTATGAGCGAATACCGTGTATGCCGCTTCTCTGCATGCTTGTGAATATACTAATGAACCTGACTTGAAGCGTCAATCGAAAAGTGCGAATCATTTGCAAATTGTGATTGAACTTGAATTGTTACAGTTTTCAGGTAAAAACTGTGTTAACTTTTCCTTGCGGTATGACGAAAATAAAAAGGAAACAATTTGTAACAATTTGTTATTTTTTTAATAGACAAGAGTCTTTATTTCAAGCAACCAGTACAAACCGGCCTGCCGGTTTTTTTATTATAACATGATATAGTTTCGCATTTTATACTGAATACCATGAAAGGGCGAACAATATCTATTAATCCGATAATCGTATTTGGGGGAACTGACATGGCTACGCGGGCTGTTGTAATTGATGTTGATCCGGAGAAGTGCTTAAATTGTCATGCATGTATTGCCGTTTGCCCGGTAAAGATGTGCAATGACGCATCCGGAGATCATGTCGTTATTAATCATGACAGATGTATCGCCTGCGGCCGTTGTATAAGTGCCTGTACACACGATGCCCGCTATTATGTTGATGACTGGCAACGTTATTTGTCAGATCGCAGTCGCCACTCATTTGTGGCGATCAGTGCCCCGGCTGTCGCGTCGCAATTTTCCGGCAAGTATAGCCGTGTGAACGGTTTCTTCAGCAAGATGGGTGTCCGTGCTTTTTTTGACGTCAGTTTTGGTGCTGAGTTAACCGTAAAATCCTATCTCGCTCATCTTGCGAGCGAACATCCGAAGTGTATTATAGCGCAACCTTGTCCGGCGATCGTTAATTTCATACAGCTTTATGTGCCGCAGCTTCTGCCCTGGCTTGCGCCGGCCGACAGTCCCATGGCGCATACTATAAAGATGATTCGCGAGTATTATCCGCAGTACAGTGATTGCAAGATTCTTGTTCTTTCGCCATGTCCCGCGAAAAAACACGAATTTGAACTGCTGGGTTTGGGAGAGGATGTGTATAACATCACTTTTAAATCGATAGCGGACTATTTTGAACAGAATAAGATCAGACTGAACGATTACGAAGAGATCGAATTTAGCGGACCGAGAGCTGAGCGGGCTGCCGGTTTTTCCACTCCGGGAGGCCTCATGATGACGGCTGAGAGGGATTATCCCGGTATCAGTTATCTTACACGAAAGATTGAGGGGGGATCGGTTTTCGAGTATCTCGAAAAACTGCCCGAAATGATCGAATCGGGTCGTGCCCCTCTGCTTGTGGATATACTCAATTGCGAGCTGGGTTGCAATGGTGGACCGGGAACAACGAATCACGGCAAGCACAGCGATGAGATTGAATTTCCAGTTCGTGAACGTGTACAGTCTTTGAAGAAAAAAGCAGGGGCGAAAAACGATCACGATGCCGCACGCAAAGTTGCCCTTAATCTGCGCCGCTACTGGAAAAAAGGTCTCTATGTGCGCAAGTATCAGAATCAATCGTCCTTGGCGAAATATATAACACCCGACCGGCAGGCTCTGAATGCTGTATATGAAAAAATGCTCAAGAAAGAAAAGAGTGATTTTCTCGATTGCGGCGCCTGCGGCTACGGCATGTGTGAAAAAATGGCCATAGCAGTTTATAACGGTCTTAACCGAATTGAGAACTGCAGTCTTTACAAGACACAGCTTCTGAAAGTGGAGAAGAACTACGCCGAAGAAGAACATGAAAAGGCGAAGCTTTTTCTCGGCCAACTGGACGAGCAGAATAAAAAAATCAGACGTCTCGACGAGGAACGGCGTACAATAGCCGCGCAGTTGACGGTTAACGCCAGGGAAGTTGAAGAGACGAATTACAATATAGCCCGTATGAGCTCCGATCTTGCGACCATCGCCACCGAACAGGAAAACCTTATGTCGGAATTCATCAACACTCTGCGGGATGTCGGAACGATAAGTCAGCAGTTCAGTCCGATTGCCGAGGCGATCAGGGATATCGCTGAGCAAACCGATATGCTTGCGCTTAACGCGACAATTGAGGCGGCACGTGCCGGTGACGTGGGCAAAGGCTTTGCGGTGGTCTCAG
>JAEWVL010000016.1 GCA_023396665.1 Spirochaetota bacterium | reverse complement strand
AAATAAAAACACAAGGGATTTTCAAAATATAAAAAATGTTATAGGAAGTATTCCGAGGAAAATATTTGTGACGCAAAATTACAAATCTTTCTACCAAGGGGTGCCATATGCCATACCTTTCTATTTGAGCGGTCATATAATTACTGAACGAGTGGATGATTGCGATTATATTCTTTCTCACGAGAAAGGTTGGGCTTCGATTTTACTCACTCCTGATAATGACAATGCGTTTCTTTTTGCTAAATAAACCGGGTGCTTTGACCCAGTGGTTACTATCCGCCAAATGCTTCTCAATGATTGCAGTATTCAAATTGGCGTAACGTTAATAATTGGCTTGAAGTTAACCGGTTAATTGTCATGTGAACTTTACCGGTTTGCTTCAAGTCTCTGTCATTCAAGCACGTTTTTTTCTTGCTTTCGATGTAGCTAATATTTACTGTTGTTGATGTCGTGTCCTTTATACAGGTGCCAAAAAATGAAGTGTGCACCCGCATAAAGGCTAAGTGTCGTTATTGACTATGCGGTGTTCAGACTTTCGGCCGGGTAGCGGCCGAAACGGGCGGGCCTTATTGCAGTAAGGCTCGCTTTTCTTTTTACTGCTTTCTCTTCAGATAGGGTTCGGGATCAACCGCATTTCCGTTTACCCGCACTTCGAAGTGAAGGTGCGGTCCGGTTGTGACGCCGGTCATGCCGATTTTTCCGATAAGCTCTCCCTGTCTGACCTTTCTGCCTTCCTCGACAAGAAGCCCCTGCATCTTTGTGTACACCGTAATCAATCCGTTTCCATGGTCAAGTTGAACCATGTTTCCCATTTTCTCATCATAACGGCTGTAAATTACCGTGCCGTCTGCTGCACTTTTTATTGCAGTTCCCATCGGCGCTGCCAGGTCAATTCCGGTGTGAAAACCTTCTTTGCCCTGAAGCACTCTGTTTCCGAATGGTGAGCTTATATGGTACGCTCCCTCAATCGGAGAAAACAGATCATCGGCTGCTGCGCCGGGTGCACCTGTCGCAAAAGTGAAAATGAAAACTGCGACGAGTGTAAACACAACAGCCATGGGTGTTCGGTACGTATTCTGCGGATGTAATATTTTCATTATTCGGTCCTCCAGATTCTCTCCCGAGACGCATGTGGCGGCATGTTGCCTGCGCATTTTCACGCGACTCAGTTCGAGTAGGTATTCCGCATAATCAATAACGCCCGGTGAAAGTGTTGCTACTGCGGTGTCGCACAGCAGTTCCCTGGTATGCCGCCAACGCCGAATTGCCAGGTGTGCGAAGGGGTTAAACCAGAACAATGCCTTGAGCAGCGCCGTGGCCGCGAACAGCAAAGGGTCGTGCTGGCGAATATGCGCCATTTCATGAACGAGAACGGAGAACAGCAGTTCGTCGCTTTTGTCCGCAATTTTCTTCGGAAGTATGACTTCTGTCGGTTTCAGCAGTCCGACGCAGGGTGTGGATTGCTGTGCTGAGATTACAATTCGTATTCTCTTTTCTATGCCGAGTGATTTTTGCGCATTCATCGCTATTTTCAGGATTCTGTCATCTGTACAATAAAAATTTTCCCCGTATAGACGTATCGAGCGAAGAAGCGGAGCTACTAAAAACATCAGCAGGCATTGTATTGCAGCCAGCAGATATATTCGGGAAAAAAGAAGAGCGTAATCTAATGTGAAGGAAACGCTTTCCGAATCGTTTTGCAAAATGGGAAACGACTGTTCGTCATGAAAAACGACGGGTATCTCCGGAATCGGGAATGAGTACAGCTGCAGTCGGTTCAGGCGAATGAGGAGCAGCGCAGCAAGAAAGATATTGAAAAGTGTCCAGAGTGAAGCCTGAGACCTGACGCCAAGATGACCCGATTTCTCGAAATAGCGAACAAAAAAATAAAGTGGTATGGAGAACAGCGTCGCGGTGAGCGCTGATGAGAAAAGATTTTGAATGAAGCCGTTCATCATGATTTTTTCTCTTTTTTCAGGCGTGCAATCTCCTTGCTGATGCGATTATAGGACTCATCGCTGAGAGAGTCGCGCTTGATATTGATAAGCGTACAGACGGCATCTTCGACTGAACCGCCGAAAAACGTGGTGAGCAGCCGCTCAATTGAATTTTCAGCCGCATCAATTTTGTGTGTAAGCGGAGTATAGACATACTTGCCTTCACATTCTTTATGCGTAAGGTAGCCCTTTTTTTCCAGAATGCTGAGGAATGCCCGAACCGACGAATAGCTGATCTCATTATGCATCCGCTCTCTTACCAGGGCTACCGTGGCCTCTTTTTCACGGTAGAGAATATCCATGATCTGTCGTTCCCGGCGGGAGAAAGGTTCTTCGTTGTTATTTTTTTTCTGTTTCATGATCAGCACCATAAGCGTCGTTAATAAATTTGTCAAGCTTAATGCTAATAAATTAGCACCACTTTTTGCGCAGGGTCTGTCGTGTGTTTTCGAAAGCTGCCTTCAGGCCTTGTACAGGAGGGCTATTGATCGAGATATTTGCGCAGTATCCCGGTGAGTTTTGCTATGCTCAGCGGCTTTTTGATTATCATGTCGATGCCGATCTGCCTGGCGTTTTCTTCCATCTGCCGGGTGACAAATCCCGACATGAGCAGTACCGGTATCGACTTTTTCAGCAGTTTGATCTCTCTCGCAAAATCGATACCGCTTAACCTGGGCATCGAGTGATCGGTAATCACGATATCATATTTGTCCGGTCGGGTTCGGATCGCTTCAAGCGCAAGCATGCTTTCTGAAAACGATGTTACCGTATATCCGATGCTGACAAGAATGTTAGAAAGCGATTCGGTGATGGCGCCTTCATCATCAACGAGCATAATCCTTTCGCAGCCCCGTAAAAGACCGGTATCTGAAGCATCGGGTTCGGCAGTAGCGTTGTCGGTAGCTGGAATTATTACATTGAAGGTGCTGCCTTTGCCCGGCTCGCTGTAAACGGTGATGATTCCGTTCATACTGCTTACGATACCGTGAACCACCGAAAGCCCGAGGCCGGTTCCCTCTCCGTTTTCTTTTGTGGTGAACAAGGGGTCAAAAATATGGTCGATAAGTTCGGTGGAAATGCCGCTGCCTGTATCTGTAATCCGTATAAGAACATGCTTACCTGATACAAGACCCGGATGATCTTTGATGAAACTCTGGTCAACAATGATGTCTTCAAGATCCAGGCGGATGACCCCGTGACTGTTTCCGATCGCATGAAGCGCGTTAGTGCACAGGTTGACGATTACCTGATGAATCTGAACCGGATCGGCCATGACCGGCGTATTGCTCGCAAGATTTGTTTCAATGATGATTTCGGCCGGTGTTGAAGCGCGAATGAGCTTTATGACCTCTTTGATGATCAATTTCGGAGCCAAAGCGTGCAGCTCGGGCTTGGAATGCCTGCTGAACGTGAGAATCTGGTTGACGAGATCGCGCGCGCGCAGCGCCGCATTCTGCAGATCCTTGAGATATTTTACCGTGCCCTGGGGATTATCCGGAGCAAGAAGCGCGAGTTCTATAAATCCGAATATACCTGTTAGTATATTATTAAAATCGTGCGCTATACCCCCCGCAAGGGTGCCGATGGCTTCTATCTTCTGCGCCTGGCGAATGCGTTTTTCCTGAATCAGTTCAAGCGAAATATCCCTGCCGAATTCAAGATAGCCGGTGATACTGCCTCTGTTGTCTTTCACCGGCATGATCATTATTGCGATGACGGGATCGTTATCGGTTTGCGTTTTCGGCGTGATGCGTCCCATCCACGGTATGCCCCTTTCGAGCGTATTCCATATTTCTTCGCTGGACACGTTGCCGGTGTTGGTGAAATCGGGCTCGGTGCCTATCAGTTCCTCGATACTTGAACCGCAATATTGCGCCGCCGCGGGATTCGCGAACATGATCTTTTTGTTTGCATCCATTCCGAGAACGAATTCGTTTGTGTAAGTGGTGAACTGCTGCAGAATGTCCACAAATTTCTGCACAGGTGAACTGATGCGTTTGGAAAGTAAAATGATCGATATCATAACGATGATCACGAAAGCGGCTCCGATTATGGCGATGCTCGCCAGTATATCGTTTACCGGTTTCAATATTTCATTACGATTCTGTGTGAATATGACGTTCCAGCCTGTCATGTTTAGCGCTGCGAATCCGGCAATTTTTTTTGTGCCACGGAAACTGTATTCTTCCGCTCCGGCCTTTCCGCGTCTGACCATTTCCAGTATACCGGACATTCCCGGTTCGTCATACATGTTGATGGTCATCACATATTCCTGTTTCGGGTGAATAATCACAAGACCGTCCCTGTCTATAACAAAGGGATACCCCGTTTCTCCGAGTCTGATTTGCGACATGATGGAATTGACGGCTGTTGTATCATGGGCGATGGCGATCATGCCGATGAATTGTCCCTTGCGCATTATAGGTGCGGCGGTGATCAGAATCGGCGCATTCGTCCATTTTGAACTGCTCGGGCCCCGTGACAAAAGGGGCCCGCTGACGCTCGATTTGCCGAGTTTCGCCCTTATGAAATACTCCCTGTCCGACAAATCGAGCCCGAAGCGCACCGACTCGGGCAGATCGACACAGACCCTGCCACTGGTGTCGGTGACGAAGATGGAAATATAGTCATAACCGATTTCGTCGAAAATCGAGACCAGGTCATCGCTCACCGCTGTGTAGTCTTTGGCGTAAAATTCATCGGCGATATGCTTGTCCGCCGCAATGGTGGAAACGACCTTCAATTCCATTTTCAGCGATGACTCGAGTAAAGCCGACAGATCTTTCGCGATGAGAACGGATTTTTCCTTAGCCTGATCGGCCAGTTCGCCGGACAGCTTGTGATATAGAAACAGTGCTGTGATTGCGAAAGGGATGATTACCGCGGCGGTGCTTCCGAAAATGATGCGTTTTTGCAGCGAGGTGCCGGTGACCGATTTCGATGATGAGCGGTTTTTCAGAAATGGCATGGGCAAACCCTTCTTGATGGAAATCACACCGCCTAATAATATGCAGGTTTCAGGAATATGTCAAGTGAATCGCTGTATTTGCATTCACCTCTGGCGCTTGCAGAAAGTGACTTCAGAGTGGCGATTTCCCAGTAGGCGAGGTTTTTGGTGAGCGAATCAAGGTTTTCCCGGGCGAACCATGCGCCATTTTCAAAGACGACGTTGAAAAGCGAATCGGTGCAGGCGAGCGTTTCGCAGGGGCGAAGCATCGCGTACTGGTGACAGAACAGCCGTTCGCGGTAGATGTCAAGCAGCCAGGGGGCAGCGGTGAACATGTGCCACCGTGAGTTGTCGCCGAACACCCCTTCGAAAAGAAGCGGCATCGTCGCCTGCAGTCCGGTTTCGACGACAAGCAGCGGTCCTTTCGGCAGCACTGTTCGGGTCTCTTCGCGAAGTGCGGCGGCGAGATCGCCCATGCACGGCACCTCGATGATGCGCTTGCGCATACCTGCGACGGCGCGTTTCCACATGCGCGCAAAATCGTCTGGTTCTTTCGCGAGCGCTTCGTAGAGCGGTCCGGTGATATGATCGTAGGCCTCGTAGTCAGGTCCGAAACGGTCAAGATAGGAGCGGCCGAGCGGCAGGGCGCATGCGGGAAGGCCCTGCCAGCGGGCGATAAGATACTGCGGCAGCATGTCGCGCAGAAGCGCCACCATCGTTGCGCGATCCCTGCCGATTACAGAACAGGCGAAGGCCAGTTGTTTTTTCAGTATCTGTGTGACGCCGTTTCTCCAGGCTTCGAATTCGGGCGCCGAGCGTACATCGTCGCCAACATCATCGAAGGTGAGCGATTCGAGGCGGTCGAGGTAGCAGCTGAGCGGCTGTGGCGCTCCGTATCCCCCCGCATTTTGCGATGAGTGCGGCACGAGCCGGTCCGCGCGGGGCAGGGGATGCAGCAGCGCCTCGTCGCCAGGTTTATACAAATTGTTATAGAGGCTGCCGAGCCGTTCGCCGGCCCTGTGCTGTTTGTCGAATTCGGCG
>JAEWVL010000010.1 GCA_023396665.1 Spirochaetota bacterium | reverse complement strand
GAGTTTCTGTTCAGCAAAGTGTTGGCGGACTTGCTACCGGAATGAGAAGCGTATTTAAAGATCATCCGGGAATATGGATTGGCTGGTCCGGAATAGCAGTTGATGATACGGAAAAAGCGGAGCTTTCTGAAATACGGGAACTGCTTTCAAAAGAAAATTGCATCGGTGTTGATCTGAGCAGTCAGGAGATTGACGATTACTATTACGGTTTTACCAATCGTACCATCTGGCCGCTCTTTCATTATTTTTCACAGTATACGGAATTCGATTCCACTCAGTGGCAGACCTATGTCGACGTAAACAGGAAGTTCGCCGAGAAAGTTATCGAAAACACAAAGCCTGGTGACACGATATGGATTCACGATTATCATCTGCTGCTGCTTCCCCGGATGATACGTGAAAGTATTGCTGATGTTCGTATCGGTTTTTTTCTGCATATTCCTTTCCCTTCTTACGAAATATTCAGAACCCTTCCCTGGCGCGAACAAATCATTCATGGCATGCTCGGCGCTGATCTTCTGGGTTTTCATACCTATGATTACGAACGGCATTTTCTCAGTTGTGTGCGGCGTTTATGCGGGTATGATACCGAGATGAACAGAATTCTGGTCGAGCAGCGTTACGTCCGGGCTGATGTTTTTCCAATGGGAATAGATTATGAACGTTTTCATTCGACCGCAACTATGCTTGAGGATAAGGGGTCAAGCGGCCTGACACAGATACAGGATGAAATAGACAGACATTCCCGGATATGTCCCGGTTGTAAATTAATTTTGTCCATTGACAGACTCGATTATACGAAAGGAATACCAAACAGACTGAAAGCGTTCGAATTTTTCCTCGAACAATATCCGCAATATCATCAGCAGGTAAGTCTGATCATGTTGACGGTCCCTTCGCGGACGAATGTGTATTATTATCAGCAATTGAAAAGCGAGATTGATGAGCTTGTCGGCAGAATAAACGGACATTACAGAACCATCAGCTGGACACCAATCTGGTACTTTTACCGCTCAATGCCATTTGAAGAACTCATTTCACTGTATACATCTTCAGATATAGCATTGCTGACTCCGCTTCGTGACGGAATGAATCTTGTCGCGAAAGAATATATCGCCGCAAGAACCAGAAGTGACGGAGTGTTGATCCTCAGTGAGATGACCGGTGCGTCAAAGGAAATGGGCGAGGCGATCATCATTAATCCCAATGATATTGAGCAAACAGCGCAGGCTATAAAGACTGCTGTTGAAATGAAAGCTGAAGAACAAATTGATGCGGTGAAAATGATACAAAGACGATTGCAGCGTTACGACGTTAGCCGGTGGGCCGCTGATTTCATCTATGCTCTTGACAGGGCATCATCTGAAAACGACAATACACTGTCGCTCGTGATGAGTGATTCGATGCGAAAGAAGATGATTGACGCTTTTTCACGCTCGAAGAAAAGAGCGATCTTTCTCGATTATGATGGTACACTCACAGGCTTTGTGAATAATCCGGCAAATGCCAGTCCCGATGCGGAGCTTCTGGATCTGCTGCAAAACATCTGTTCGCTTGAGTCGACAGATGTGATAATAAGCACGGGGCGCAACAGTGATTCCATATCGGGATGGTTCGATACCCTCGATATCTCGCTGATAACGGAACACGGACTGAAGATAAAGAAAAACGGAGATGACTGGGAGGATTCGCGCGAGTTTGATACCTCCTGGAAATCGTCAATTCGGCAGTTGATGGATTTTTATGTTGATAGAACTCCCGGGACATTTGTCGAAGAAAAAACGTACTCGCTCGTGTGGCATTACCGGCGAGCCGATCCTGAAATGGGCCCGGCCCGGGTGAGAGAACTGCGTGAGGAGCTGATATCGCTTGTTATTAGCGATAAAAACCTGGAAATTATGGAAGGTAACCGTGTTCTCGAAGTGAAGGTGAACGGATACAATAAAGGACTTGCCGCGGAAAAATTTCTCTTTAAACAGGATTATGATTTTATTATGGCTATCGGTGACGATGTAACGGACGAGTACATGTTTGAGCATATGCCGGCTGAAGCCGTGACGATCAAAGTCGGAATCGCACCTTCGAAGGCGCAATTCCGACTGAGAAATCCCGGAGATGTGAGAAATTTTCTATTAAGCCTCTATCGCTCAGTCACCGTGAAGCAGTGAGAGAATCTTCTGTTCCTCGTTCAATTTGCCGCCGCCGAGCAGAACCGCCGTCTCGATCAGCGCAAGATGAGAATATGCCTGGGGGAAATTGCCCAGAAGCATACCGCTTTCAAAGTCTATATCTTCACTGAAAAGACCGAGATGATTTGATTTTGAAAGAAGAGCGTCAAACATCTGACGCGCCTCGTCTTTGCGGCCTATGCTGTGAAGTGCCTGAACCATCCAGAATGTACAAATCGTAAACGATGATTTTGGTAAACCGAAATCGTCGTTTACGATATAGCGGTACATGAGGCCGTTTTTCATCAGCATCTCTTTCGTTTTAAGAACCGTTGCGATGTAGCGTTCGTCAGTAGCCTCGATAAAACCGTAACCTGCCATCAGAAGATTGGAGGCATCCATGTCGTCACTGCCGTAATACTGGGCGAAGGCTCCCGCCTTCTCGCTCCATGCGTTGGTGAGAATGTCGTTGCGTATTTCTTCGCGCAGACTCTCCCATCTTTCGGCATAGGAATTCATTTTTATCAGGCGGGCTATTTGAATGGCTCGATCGATAGCGGTCCAGCAAAGAAGTTTTGAAAAGGTAAAATGCTTGTCGTTGCCGCGAATTTCCCAGATGCCTCGATCGGGCGATCGCCAGTTCTTTTCGACAATTCGAACGATGCCCCGCGTTATGGTCCAGAGGTCTTCGCTTGATCCAAGAGTGACATCGAAGAGAGTGAACTGGATATAGATGACATCCATCAGAACCCCGTATATATCGTTTTGCGTTTGAAGGTATGCGTCGTTACCAATACGCACCGGCTTTGAGTCGAGATATCCCCCCAGATGATCAAGTGTGCGTTCGGTCAGAGTCTTCTGTCCCCTGATGCCGTACATGATTTGCAGCTTCTCGTCTTTTTCCGGGATGATATCGAGTATAAATCGCACGTAACGTTCTGTCATGTTACGATGGCCGAGCGCCGTCATTACGCGAATGACCATTGATGCGTCCCGAATCCAGCAGAAGCGGTAATCCCAGTTTCTTTCCTCTCCGGCGGTTTCGGGCAGCGAGGTTGTTGCGGCGGCAAGTATAGCTCCTGAACGGTCATAACTGAGCAGTTTGAGCGTTATGGCGCTTCTGAGTATTTCGTTGGAATACGATTCGAATTTTTTTGTCCGCTCGGACCAGTTGAGCCAGTAGACAAGGGTTCGCTGCAGTTTCAGGTCTGATCGTTCAATGGTCTGTTTCAACAGTTTTTGATTGTAACTGAGCAGAAAAAAGGCGTCTTCCTTCACTGTTATCGGCTGGCCGGAGATGATCTTCTCCTTGTCGAGATTTGTGTAAAGATACAGCGAATCATAGGGCTCTTTTGTGGTGTAGCTCTTTATGTAGTTTTTGCATATTTCGGTAGCGGTTTCGTTTTCCGCATATTCAAGTGACGGCCGGTAGTCGACGGTTATTTTCGGTGAGCCCTCGATGTGCCGAATATACCTTATTATGTCGGGGGGATTGTAATACTCTCCCTCATGG
>JAEWVL010000125.1 GCA_023396665.1 Spirochaetota bacterium | reverse complement strand
AAACGTTCTTCTAACACCGCGAAAGTGCGCGCGAGCGAGTCTGCGTTTTTTTCACAGAGAGTATGAAAATGAATCCCCGAAATGAAAGCGGGTAACACATCGGACAAATTCTTGCGTGTAATACCGAGGCGGGACTTCGGCGCACAGGGGTCGTATAACTCCGTTTCAGTCTCACGGTGTTCAGGATTGATCCGCAAACCGAATTTCATGGCATTTGACAGGGATCGCACCCGTTCGAAAAACAGCTCATACTGCGCGATCGAGTTAAAAACGATATGATCGCTGTATCGGGCCATCCCTTCAAAATCAGCCACTGAAAGAGCCGCGGCAAAAGAGTGAACCTCTTTGCCGAAGCTCTCGCGTCCGAGACGGGCCTCATGAACCGATGAAGCGCATACACCGTCGAGCGTCTTCGAAACAAGATCGAAACTGGCATGCATGGCATAGCCTTTCAGCGCCAGAAGAATCTTCGCACCCGTCCGCTTACGGATGTCCCCGAGTATTGTGAGGTTTTTCTGAAGCAGCGCACGGTCGACCAGAAAGGCCGGCGTCGCGAACGAATTGTAAAACTCAGTCAAGGAAAACCTCTTTCCAGGGAAGACCGTGCATGTTCAGCGCCGCCATGAAGGGGTCGGCATCAAATTCTTCCATGTTAAATACACCGCTGCCCTTCCAGGCACCCGTCAGCATCATCTTTGCGCCTATCATCGCGGGAACTCCGGTGGTGTAGGATATGGCCTGGGATAGCACCTCCCGGTAGGCCTCTTCATGATCGCAGATATTATAGACATAATAAGTGCGAAGCTTTCCGTCCTTAAGGCCCCTGATACGGCAGCCGATGCAGGTTTTTCCCTTCGTGCGCGGGCCCAGTGAAGAAGGATCGGGCAGTACGCTCTTGAGAAACTGCAAGGGTACAACCTCGACTCCGTTATACATGACGGGATCAATACGGGTCATACCGACGTTCTGAAGCACTTCGAGATGTTTCAGATAGTTATCCGAAAAACTCATCCAGAATTGCGCCTTTTTCAGTGTCGGGAAATTTTTGACAAGTGACTCAATTTCTTCGTGCCACATGCGATAAATGCTGTAGTTTCCGACATTCTCTGGACATTCAAATTGCTGTTTCATCGACATGGGATCGCTAACAATGAAATCACCGTTTTCATAATGCTTGCACTCGGCAGTCACCTCGCGGATGTTGATCTCGGGATTAAAGTTCGTCGCAAATGGATGACCGTGATCGCCGCCGTTGACGTCTATTATATCGAGTTCATGAATTTCGTCAAAGTGATGCTGTGCCGCGTATTTGGTAAACACGTTGGTGACACCGGGATCAAAGCCGGATCCGAGCAGAGCCATTAGACCTTTTTCCCTGAAACGTTCCCGGTACTCCCACTGCCACTTGTAGCAGAATTTCGCCTCGTCAATAGGCTCGTAGTTGGCCGTGTCGAGATAGTTGACGCCGCATTCGAGACAGGCATCCATGATGTGCAGATCCTGGTAGGGCAAGGCCACATTGATGACAAGCTCAACTCCAAGTCGCCGAATCAGCGCCGAAAGCTCCGGCACATTGTCAGCATCAACCTGCGCGGTATTTATAGGTCCCTTAATCTGGGATGCGATGGTATCGCACTTTGACAGCGTACGTGAGGCAAGAGTGATCTCCCCGAAGACCTCCGGAAGCTGTGCGCACTTGTGCGTCACCACCTGTCCTACCCCGCCCGCTCCGATAATCAATACTTTTCCCATCTTAACTCCTTATTTATGTATCTTTGGAAACTTCTGACAAACGGAACAATCGCCAACAATTTCTCTCTGTTTTCTGCACTGCAAAAATCAATTAGATTTATCAGCCGGAAATCTCAGCGTTCATAATAAGTATAGCCGCGCAGACCATTGTCGTAGGCCCGCATGATCTCACGCCGGTCAGTCGCGGTGATATAGCCCTCCCGTATGGCCTCCTCCGCACGTTCACGAAAGCGTGTGAGCATAATCTTCGGATCAAACTCGACATAGGACAAGACATCACCGACGCTGTCACCGTGTATCTCCTTGACCAGATCGCAGGTTCCGTCGGTATTTATGCGCACACTGACAACATTTGTATCGCCGAACAGATTGTGCAGATCGCCCAGCGTCTCCTGGTAGGCTCCCACCAGAAATATTCCGAGATAATAATCGTCGCCGTTATGCAGTTCGTGCAGCGGTAAGGTCGTACGCACGTCATGAAGATCGATGAAACGGTCAATTTTTCCGTCACAGTCACAGGTGATATCGGCGATGACACCGTTACGCTTCGGCAACTCCAGAAGCCGGTGAATCGGCATGATCGGAAACAGCTGATCGATCGCCCAACTGTCGGGAACAGACTGAAAAACCGAAAAATTGCAGTAATAGATATCGGCAAGGGCGCTCTCAATATCCTCAAGCTCGGGCGGAGACACCTTCAGCTTGCGCTTTTCTTTCGCGATATGATTGATCGTGCTCCAGAATATTTTTTCGGCATACGAGCGGTCACGAAGCGAGATACGCCCGTGCTTGAACATGTCGCGAATTTCATCCCGATAATACAGGGCGTCGTTATAACATTCCTGTATATTTTTCTGTGAGATTCCCTTGTAGACCTCGTGCAGATTCTTCACCTGCTCGGGCAAAGCCGCATCGAGCGTCTCGGGAACGGGATCCGGTTCAAATCGCTCGACATCCAGCACATTGAACAAGAGCACCGAATAATAGGCGACCGTCGCCCTTCCCGACTCGGTCACGATCACGGGATGCGGAGTTTTCACGGGATCCAGCACCGACATGACAACTTCAACGATATCGGTACAATACTCATCGACTGTATAATTTCTGCTGTTCGTATAATTGGTATTTGAACCGTCATAGTCGACGGCCAAGCCTCCCCCGAGATCCAGGTAGCCCATGGGCGCCCCTTCGGCGACCAGTTCCGCATACACACGCGAAGCCTCTACTACCGCCGAACGAATGTCACGAATGTTTGGTATCTGCGAACCGAGATGATAATGCAAAAGCCTGAGCGAAGAGAGCATATTTTTTTCTTTCAGGGTGTCGACGATTTCAATGAGCTGTGAAACGTTCAGGCCGAAGATGCTGCGATCCCCGCCCGACTCAGTCCAGTGTCCACCCGCCTTGGCGGAAAGTTTTATACGGATTCCGATATTCGGCGTAATCGAGAGGGCTGAGGAGCGGTCGAGCAGAAGATCCAGTTCTCCCGGAGTCTCGAGTACGAAAAAGCATTTGTATCCCATCTTGACCGCATACAGAGCCAGATCGATGAACTCCTCATCTTTGTAGCCGTTACAGACGAGACAGGCCTCTTTGTCTTTCAGCAGGGAAAGCGCAGCTATCAGTTCGGCCTTACTGCCCACCTCAAGACCGTGATGATAGCGTTCGCCGAAACGCGTCACCTCTTCGATGACCTGTTCCTGCTGGTTAACCTTGACCGGATAAACGCCGCGATAGGAGCCCTTATAGCCGAGATCAGTCATGGCCTTTTTGAACGAGTTATTCAGGTAGCTTATCTGCGCATCAAGCAGGTTCTCAAAGCGCAACAGCACCGGCATATCCAAACCGCGTTCGCAAACCCCCGAGACTATTTCCATCAGGCTGATGGAAACCGATTTTTCGTCCCTGAATGGATTTACCGTTACCTCACCACGCTCGGATATCGAAAAATAGCCGGCTCCCCAATTTTTGATGGCATAGAGCTCTTCAGATTTTTCCCTGGTCCATCGACCAAGCAGTTCGGTCTTGTTCATCTGGTATCCTTCGAAATCAAGATAGCACACTTCCGGTCGCCTGACCGGGGTTCATAACGTTGCTTTTTTATGACGCTGTATTTCAAGTATTATTTCATTCACGTCTTCGGGAAACAAATTTCTGTACACGGGCTGCCTTCGGTTTAACAAATACTGCGCAAAAACGGAAGCGTCATCGCAAACGAAAAAACCAGTATTAACAGATACGAAAAAAGTTCAAGAACAGCGGACAAGCGCAGCATCAGCCGTTCACGCGATTTCATGGTAAAGAAAAGCCCCTCGCGTCCCGCCCACCCGAGATAGGCTGAAACAGAAGTAACCACTGCCATCCCCAGCGACATCGCAATAACGCCGATGATTCCGATGTAGTAAAGATCAGAATAGATAGCCAGCAAGAGCAGCATACTCGCTCCCGGACAGGGCACAAGACTCGCAAGCGTAATTATCGCGTAAAATGAACTCTTTTCGTATTTATCGTTTCTGGCGCTCCGGGCAGTTTTTTTGAAAAACAATGAGCGAATACGCAACAGAATCAGCACAAAAGCGATGACGCCCAGCAGTAAAAAAGTCGAGTTCTCCATTAATGCGTAGGCTTCCTCGCTTTTTGCGAGAAGGTGTACACGCGATATCAGAAAATACAGAACCGATATCAGGAGTATACTCGATATCGCGTGTACGGCGGCGGAGAGGACTCCGCCAATGAGCGGTTCGTAGCAGTGACGTTTTCGCGATAGAAAAAGGGTGAACAGGACGGTCTTGCGATGCCCCGGCCCCAGAGCATGAAAGAGGCCGTAGAGCATCGAGAACAAGGCCACAAACACAATCGCAGCCGGTGATCGCCGTTCGCGCAGTTCACGCATCAGCAGCGCAACCCGTTCGCGAAAGGCAAGCTGCTGTTTTACGAAGCCGGGGCCTCTGGCGATGACCGGCGCGGATGGGCCGCTTTTCTGTTCAAAAAAAGGATTGGCACAGAGTACGTCCGGGTATCCCCCCGTAAAAAAAAGAGAACACACAAACAGTATAAGAAATACGTCTCGCCTCATTTTGGAGCCACCTTCACCGCTGCGGCACTATCGGCGGCCTCGCCGAAATAGACGCGAACCTCTTCGGGATAGGCCGTTTCAAGATCTTCTTCCCATTTCGTGTAGACACGATTGTCATCGGCTTTACCGTAGGGATTGTAATAGACAGGGAATTTCTTGTTCGCCGCTATCTCGTATTTCGGCGCAGGCCCCTTTTTCTGCAACACACGCACGGGGTTGTCAACAAAGCCGGTTGCGCAGAAATAGGTGGTATCGAAAATCGCCACACATATCTCACCGTCTTTCGGAGGAGTCGCGAGCGCCACAAAGAATCTGTACGAAAGCTCAGGACCCTTTCGTGCGGCGGAAAAATCAGAAACGGCATCAGGACTGTAACGGCGATCCCCTTCGCGTATGAGTACAAAAAAACCGAACTTTTTCAGATTGATAAAGGCGGTATTGTAAATCTCTTTCGTCTCGGCCGTATCGAATATTCCGTTCTTGTCGGTATCGTAATCTTCGATGATCGCCGCACTGAAAAAGTCGTCAAATATCCAATCGACCCAGAACCCCTTACAAACTTTACCCTCGTATTCGAATGTCAGGCGCGAACCAATACTCATGTGGGGATGCGCCGTCAGCATGTTTCCAGAAACGCACACAAGAGCCAGACACAGCAACAATCGCCGAACAACAACACCGAATCTTTTCATCATAACCTCTTTATTGCGGATAGGGTTCGTTCTTGAGTAATAACAACCTTAAAGAAAATGTCTTTTCAGATGATCGGCAAAATCATTCTCCAGATCTTCCGACGTATTGTAATTTTTGTCAAACACATCCTTCCACATCGATTCATTTTCCATGCACATATAAATAAATGGATTGCCGCCAAGATTCTCCAGTTCTGTCCGAAAATGCCGGTATATTTCGCGTCGAACATGGTAGGGATATCGGTATTTGCCGTCAAGTCCGCATACGAACTCTTCAAGCGACAGACGCTCTTCGGGGAAATTTCTACGCATGATCGTCTTGAACTGCCCCGCATAGCGAAAGGTCCCCAGTGAAATCCATGCCACTCTTTCAAAATCAATTTTTGCTGCAAGTTCCGCAAAGGTGAGCGCATAGTCTTCGCGCCAGCGCTCACCGAGCATGATCGGATCAAAGTGAAATGCGGCAAGATAGCCCGCGTCTATCGCACGAGCTGCGGCATTGATCCGTTCATCAGGCGAGGCGGCACCCTGTTCATAAACAACTGCCAGTTCTTGTGTTGAAAGAGAAAAGCCTATTACGGTATTGCCTTTGTTGCGAATACCGGCGAGATGATCAACGTTCTCCGATTTTGTTTTCAACTCGAAAAACACTTTGGGATAAGCCGCCAGCACTTCAATCAGTCTTCGGGAGATATCTGAGTACTCATCCCACATGAGTGAATCGGTAAACTCGCCTGTACCGATACGAAGGACACGATCACCGGCTGCAGCCATAGAAGCGGCAATCTCGTCAACAACCTCATCCAAATTTGAAAAGAGGACGATGCCCCAGGAGTTCAGATAAAGCTGCAGATAGCAATAGCTGCAGTTATAGAGGCAATTGAAGCCGGTGTTGATGAGCCGGTAGTTACAGCAGATCATACCGGGAGAACCGGGACACATCTGAAAAAGCCTTCCGTCGAAGTGTTTAATCAGAATCGCTTCTTTTGCGCTGATTCCCCGCTGCCGCAAAGCGGCGATTATGCGGGAAAGATCCTGTTCGCTGGAGTAATAGTAACGGGTATCGTCAGGAAAAAGCGCAACGAGCGACGAGTAGGCGTTACAGTCATTAGGGATACAGATCGCCCTGCAATCACGAATCGTACGGTATTTTTTTTTATTATTATTGACACTGATCATTAAATATTTTTCCTGTCTCACAAGCCTGCGTTGTTCGTGAAAGAATTATGCCCCTTAACCTACTTTAGCCCTGGGATCCTTATATCCGGGTTTGTAGGCTACGCTCCTTACGGAGTAAGCTGAATCGCCCGTGCGGGAACCCACCTGTACAACAGGTTAAAAAGCGGCTTATTTCTCACGGCAATCGCGGGTCTTTTAAAACTCTCTTTATATACCATCTGATTTTACCTCACGCAGCGTCAAAGTTTTTTCCTTACTAAATTTAAAAACTTGCATTGACCGCAGTGTATACGTTTTCTATACAGTAGCCTGATTAATCCGCTGGGGCACCGCGACATTGCAATGCGGCACAGATTTTTAGTCTGGGCCCGCCTTGAATTAAGCGAAAGCCGGTGCTATACTTACATTCATGACGAAAAACGGACAGGCGTATTTTAACAGGAGAGATAATGAAAAAAGGAAGAATCGCGCTCATTATGGGCGCTGTGATAGCTTTTGTACTGCTGCTTTCAACAAGATATCTGAGTTCACTGTATACCGACTATCTCTGGTATGGTTCGTACGGCCAGACCGCTACCTTCTGGAAACTGTTTCTGGCACGTTTCAGCGTTCACCTGGCC
>JAEWVL010000386.1 GCA_023396665.1 Spirochaetota bacterium | reverse complement strand
CGAGAACATCTTTTTACCGTCTATGACGACATTTTCAAAATCGAGAGCGTAGCCCTCTTCGCGGCGGAAATCGCGTGCGAACTGAAGAAAGCGGCTGTAGCTTGAAAGCGTGGCGAGTTTTGATTTTATTTCGTGATCAGCCAGATCGGGAAGCGTTTCGGGATTCGAACCGTCGTTCTCATTTGCCCGAAGATACACGCGACGATTGCCGTTTTCAGGGCCGATGACATCGCGGTTGATCCACACTCCTCCGGGAAGCAGTTCACTGTAACGGTTCTTTATGAAGGCCAGCAGATCGTCGCGGCATCCGTACGATTCGATTTCGTGCGTCAGCGAACTCGTGTGAACGGTGTTCATCGATTTTTCCCTGAAAACGAGCCCGGTAACGGCGTTTTTCTGCGAAAACCAGATATTGGGGTTTGCGAACTCACGGTTGTCCTTGCGCTGTATGCACAGCTGATAGAGCGCCCTGGTAATCTCGATACCGAAAAAATCCGACTCCTGAAAACGAGCATCCTCACAGGCGCGTTTCAGCCAGCTGCCGGCGGCACAGCCGATGTCACCGATGCGGCCGCCCTGAACGAAGGGGGCGACATCACGCCATTTTATGTCGGCGATATCGTCCATCTGCCGCACATAGCTCGCGTAGTCCCTGCTCTGCGTGATGTCACCGTCATCACCGATGATCGGATCGTTAAAGAGAAACTGTATTTTTTCTCCGAGCCGGTACTGTGTAAAAAGGCGATATGAAGCGGGATGCAGCTTTTGCAGTATATTTCTGTCTTCTCTCCAGACATCTTTTGCAGCGATCTGTTCGATCAGGGACCAGGGATATACCGCATAGGGGTTCTGTGTTTCGCTTCGTTCCGCACCGAAGATCGTGAATCCGAGTTTTTCATACAGATCTGCCACCGGAGTCGAGCAGATGACCAGACAGTTGTCGGGCCTCAGCTCGAACATATTGTCGCTTGCGTGGGCCACGCATTTTATCGTATATTCCGCGAAGTCTTCGCGCTGGCCGGCATCCTCGACCGCAAATGAGTACACCGCAAGGGGCAGATCGTGCCCGAAATCCTGAATGGCCATTGCACGAAAAGCGTAGGAAAGGGGATTGCGCCGTGTGCCCTGGTGATTGGCTGAGGTGACCGCAAAGATCACAGAGCTTACCGCTTCTTTTTTCAGGGGCCTGCCGTGGATGTCCTCGTATTTATCCAGACCGGCATGTATCATGCCGTAGAGATAGTGAAACTGGTAGTTTGTGAGCAGATGATGTCTGCCGGGAATCAAGAGATGCACAATAGTCTCCGGAAAGCTGATTTGTTCAGCAAGTATATCCGAAGCGGAAAAAGACCGCAAGCCAATTTCGCCTAAAGCCTGATCTGTAAAATACAGGGGGATTGCGCTGGAAATATCCCCCCGCCTTTTTTTAAAATGATTTATTTCGGAAAAAGAAGCATGCCCTCTTTTTCGGCAATTTCAACGACAGCGCTCATGCCGCTTGAAAAGACGATGAAGTCGCTTTCCATGCCGTCGCTGAAGATGGCGCCGCCCTCGGGCATTGCGGATATGACTTCGAGTTTCTCCTCTCTGTCTATTGCGCCGAACACCAGCTCTGCGCCCGAGAAGGGACTGATATAGGGTTCGCGTACGCTGAATACGAGCCGTTTCTCGCTCCAGTCGAAAGACAGATCATCGCAGGGCTCGATTGCGGCGCCAAGAGCCGCCCGGCTTATGCGGCTTGCACCGCTGATGACGCTCTTTAACCAGCCGGTCGAACCCAGCCCTGTGGAAACGATGATGCCGCTCGAAGACTGCTTCTCCCTTCGCTGCCGGTAGACCAGTTCGTATCTGCTCGAAACATGAGAGCGCTGCCCGATAAAAAAATCGTTTACCGCGTAAAGCTTCTGGCCGTCGGGCAGCGTCACTTTTCCGAGTGTCGCCTTTTTGACTCTGCACTGTTCGAGCAGAGCCTCCGGTTCAAGAAGAATCGCATCCCCCCCGCCGAAGGGAAGCAGCACCCCTGCCCACCTTGAGGGGTCGGGATTAATCCCGGCAACGGTCTGTCCTTCGAGATATTTGAGCGTGTTTGCAACAAGGCCGTCCTGTCCGCAGATGTACACCAGATCACTTTTGTCGAACATGAAGGCGCCGACCATAGCGCGATCAAGCATTACGGTCTTGTAGCCTGAAGCAAGACCGTGATGCAGGCGGTCGACCACGCGCTTATAGAGATCATGCTCGGCCAGGTAATCGCTGAAATCCTGTCCCAGATGCTCTATATAAAATTTCGCCTGGCCGACCGTGTTGTATTTGCAGATCAGTTCCTCGAGCCGGGTTTTGCGTGTAACGAGTATGATCCGCTCAACAGTCATGGCTTTGCCCCCTTCGCTACGGCCTTACCTGCCTGCATGAGTGCCTGCACTATGTCCGGTGTGATGTTCAGCTGGCCGATCTTGCCGTTGTTCTTCGCCAGTTCCCTGAAGCCGTCAGCAAGCAGCTGTACGGGGTTCATGCCGGTGTACTTGACGGCCTCCATCAGTGCGGGATCGATCGTGTTGTAGGCTTTCATCAGCTCTTTCACGCTGAAGGCATCGGCTTCACCGGTTTTTTTCGTGTTATCGCTTCGCATCTGCACGAGTTCCTGATTTTTCTGTTCGAGCAGAATCTCGTTCTCGCGCCGTTCGCGTTCCATCTTCGCCTCGGCACGCATGGCCTCTTCTTTGGCAAGAATCGCCTGGTTCTGAACCTCACGCTCTTTTTCTTTCAGGGCGATCTCGGTATTCAGCTCGTTTTCCTGAATCGTCCGCTCCTGTTCTATGGCCGCGTTGCGGCGTCTGTAGGTGGCTTCGTCAGCCTGCTGCAGTATCTTTTCGCGCTCACCGGCCTCAAGTGCCCGTGCGGTCTCAGGGTTTGCCTTGATCGCGGTAATGCGCAGCGCAAGCAGTGTGAGCCCCAGTCGTCCGATTTCTCCGTTATCCTTCAGCTTTTCGAGCGTCTCGTCAGCCAGCCGGTAACCCTCTTTCAGGGCCGCGCGAAGTTTCATGACACAAATGCCTGCGCGCAGCTGCTCCTGTGCGATGTTCAGTATTCGCTCGGGCAGATTGACAAAATCATCGTTGATGTAACCCTGTTCGTTGACGGTGAAATCGAGCTGCTCGGCAATCTTCTCCGGATCGGTGATCTGCCACGCGATCTGCCCCTGAATGGTCAGCTCCTGAAAATCTTCGGTCAGCTCAGAAAAAATAAAGGGCAGCTCCCGGCTCTCAAGCGGAATCTCAACTATCGCTGTGAGCGGCTTGAAATAGAAAAAAGACAGCCCCTTTCCCTTTCGAAGAAGTTTTCCGTTTCGATACTTCATCACATAGTGTCCCGGTAATGCCTTGTAGTAGCGTATCATAGCGTACCTCCTTTTCCGGTTTTCCGTTTACAGCTCAAAGCGCTGTCCCTGCCGCAGCAGCTTCGTGTACCTGTTCCTGTCGAACGAATACAGTCGTGCGGCCCTGTGTGCGACATCTTTCTGTATTTCATCGAGGTTTCGCAGAATGTCCATCTGAAGAATCCTCTTTCTGAAATTGCGCTTGTCGAGTTTCTGATCGAGTACTATTTCATAAACCTTCTGCAACTGCGACAGGGTAAATCTCTCGGGCAGAAGCTCGAAGCCGACCGG
This sequence comes from Spirochaetota bacterium, assembly GCA_023396665.1. Taxonomy (GTDB): domain Bacteria; phylum Spirochaetota; class UBA4802; order UBA4802; family JAFGJZ01; genus JAEWVL01. The sequence goes on along the minus strand of JAEWVL010000386.1, from coordinate 1,598 downwards.
CTGATACGAAAGCTTTCCCCGCAGACGCTGCAGTGCCGTTTCGATTATACTTGCGTGATCGAACGCCGTCTCCGGAAGATCCTGCGCGTCAAACCATGCGGCATCCTGTGCGTCTGTTGCGGCCTGCAAAAGTCTTCCGCTGATATTGACCAGCGCAACATAGGCGACCGTCACTACCCGGTCACGGGGATCGCGGTTTATCGCACCGAAGGTATAGAGCTGCTCCAGATACAGTTCGTCGAGTCCCGTTTCCTCTTTCAGCTCGCGCCTCGCGGCGGCTTCAAGATCCTCTTCGTTATGAACAAAACCTCCCGGCAGAGCCCAGTGTCCTTTGAAAGGTTCTTCTCCCCGTTGAATGAGCAAGAGCTTCAGGTTTTCCTGCTCGAAATCGATTGCAAAGACAACACAATCGACAGTCAAAGCGGGTCTGGCGTATTTATAGGTGAAAAACATAGGCTCTCCTTAGTGTTGTATCAACACTAAGGAATATAGTGTTAGAAATACACTAAGTCAAGCTTTTTTCAAAGAGTTAGTGTAAAAAATACAAAAAGGGGGGATAGGGGATAATTATATTCGAAAAGAAGTATGCAGTGTAGTTAGTAGCAACAGAGCCCTCAACCGAGAGGGCCGCTGTAACAGTACGTATGCATCGGTATTCGCAGGCGGCCGTCGCGGCTGTAGCGAGCAAACAAATCGCGAAGCTCGTCGACGAAAAGACGATAATTCGCATCGGCCGGAACCGGCGCATAGGATGCTGACAGGCTGGAGCCGATAAATTCATCAAGTGTCAGTACCCTGTCATTTTCGAATACTTTATGGTCGCAGGATTCCGCTTTAAAAAAATCGGCGACCTCCCTGTTCGCATCGTAATTGCCGGAGAAGCCGCTGAAATCGGGGCACAGCTTTCTGCAAAGCGCATCGTTTTGCCGAATCAGCTCACTCCCGGCATCCCTGCTGTTCCACACCAGAATAACCCTTCCATCCGCTTTCAGTACTCTTGAAAACTCGATGCGGCATTTTTCCCTGTCAAACCAGTGAAAGGCCTGCGCCGAAGTTATTAAATCGACAGAGGAGTCGGGCAGACCCGTGTTTTCGGCGCTGCCGTCCATGGTCCGCACGGCGGGAAAAGCGGAGCAGAGCCTTTCACAGGCCAGTCGCATGTTGCGGTTCGGTTCAATCGCATAGACACACCCGGCCAGAGCTGCGAGCTGTCTGCTGAAAATACCCGTGCCGGCACCTATATCGGCCACGAGCGAATTGCTGTTCAGCCCGAGCGCTGCTTGAAGATATTCGATACAGTCGCGCGGGTAGTCGGGACGGTATTTTACGTAGTCTTCCACTTTGCTGCTGAATTTTCCGGTATTATCCATGGGGGGATGCTTCCTTTTATGTTGGACCGGACACGCAAGGCATCATCGCAATGCGCGTCGTCATAGTCCTTATGAGTATGTTGCTGCGGCGGCTTTTTATTGGCAACAACTATCGTGAAAAGACAGCGCGGCACAGATGCCGCAATAAAGCGTTTTGCAGCGACAGCGGTTAATGGGGCATAGGGCTGGTCGGTGCTGCACAGTAAGCTCGCCCATGCGACCTGGGCG
>JAEWVL010000356.1 GCA_023396665.1 Spirochaetota bacterium | reverse complement strand
GCGCTATCATGTCGACGATCTTGAATGGATTGTCGAGCAGGAGAACGTGATCGCTCAGATGAATCATCTTCTCACCTACCCTTTTATCAAAGAACGATACCTTAACGGAAAAATTGCGATTTACGGCTGGTACTACGAGATCGGATCGGGTCAGGTCTTTAACTATGATAAAGAGAAGCGTCTTTTCGAGTTGATTTCCTGAGTAGAAAACCGGCTTCTCAAGGGCTTGCCTCCTCATGCCGCTGTGATTGTGACAGGCAGGCCCGATAAACATAAGGATGCGGATATCACTCGCCGAGTATGCTTTCGATTTTTGCAAGCTCTTCCGCTGTGAAATCGCTGTAGTCGGCCGCTTCGATATTATCGATTATCTGCGAGGGTTTTGAAGCGCCGATGAGCACGGAAGTTATTTTGCCGTCACGAAGTATCCACGAAAGCGCCATCTGCGCGAGCTGCTGTCCCCTTTCCGCGGCAATAGCGTTGAGTGTGCGCAATTTGCCGCGAAGCTCTTCGGTAACGGCATCTTTATTGAGAAAACGTCCGTCCCGGCCGATGCGGCTGTCTTCGGGTATGGAATCGATATACTTGTTTGTCAAAAGTCCCTGTGCGAGCGGGCTGAACGCGATCATGCCGATGCCGTTTTCGCTCGCGAAATCTTTGAGGCCCGTGCTCTCGATATGGCGCTGAAACATGGAGTACTTCGGCTGATGAATAAGCAGCGGTGTGCCCAGTTCACGGAGAATGCGTATCGCCTCTTCTGTTTTTTCGCGCGAATAATTTGAAATGCCGGCATACAGCGCCTTGCCCCGGCGTACGGCCGTATCCAGCGCTCCCATAGATTCTTCCAGCGGGGTTTCGGGGTCTTCGCGGTGATGGTAAAAGATGTCGACATAGTCAAGACCCATGCGACGAAGGCTCTGGTCGAGGCTTGCGAGCAGATATTTGCGGGAACCGAAATTACCATAGGGGCCGTCCCACATGTCGTAACCGGCTTTTGTGGAGATGATCATTTCGTCGCGATAGGCATGCATGCTCTTGGCGAGGATTCTGCCAAAGTTCTCCTCTGCGGCGCCCGGCATCGGGCCGTAGTTATTCGCAAGGTCAAAATGAGTGATGCCCCGGTCGAAGGCCGTGTGTACAAGCATCTGCATGTTCTCAAAATTATCTTTGTCGCCGAAATTGTGCCAGAGTCCGAGTGAAAGGGCCGGCAGTTTGAGGCCGCTTCTTCCGCAGCGATTATAGGGCATGGTGACATAGCGATCAGGGTTGGCTGTATACAACGGTATCTCCTTTCCTCAGCAATCGGCTGTGAAGCCATATGCATGCATGTGCTGATTATTCGGTTTTTGATAATGTAGTGACGGTAATTTCCTGTGTACTGTTGTAAAGAACAAAATCCCTATCTACATCGCCGGAAATGCTGCATATGTAGAATTTACCGCTCTTTATTTTCAAGGCAATATTGTTCGCAAAACCTGAGACTTCGTGTGCGTTGCTTTTGTTGATACTGAAAACGCGGATATCACTTGTTTGGGATATATTATGTAAAATAAATTGTTTACAGATTGTTGTTGTCGAATAAGATAAACAGAATTGCATTTATGCGGAGGTTCTTATGAAACGTTATATTATTTTGCTGCTGCTGTTGGTAGCGACGCTTCTTTCCTGTGAAGCATATGACAATATGGTAATGTATGAATATGTGGAAGGTTCGTATTGCAAGCAATACGTCGTTAAAAGTGAAGATGCGGAGTTATACCTGTCGGATGGATATTTTTATGCGTTTGAAGAAGGAACCTGTTTAGACATAGATGAAACCGCACTGGCTATGTGCTCTAATTTGAAAATAAAAAAAGATATAGAGGATGGAATGTGGTTTCTCTATGGCTTAACAGATTACACTTCAGCGGATTACACGACAGGGTATGACAATATAGAAGAGTTCAAGCAGGCCTGTCTTGATGCGAATGGAGGGTATGAGAACCTTTACCTGGAGTTAGACCCCACCGAAGATGAGGGTACCTATACCGTCAGTATGAAAGTCGGCGGTCCTTTGATTACAGTCGCTACGACTCTTTCTGATATTTATATTGATGAGTATCGATATCAGTATTACAAGGTTCAGCTGAATGCCGGCACGACCTATCGCTTCTCTTGTACTGGAGATGATAATCTTGACGCTGAATTGTATATACTGGATGATATCTACGTTGTTAAAGAGGTTGCCAGTAATGGTGGTGCCGGTTCAAATTTCAATTTTACCTATGCTGTGCCCTCCGGAGAGAGCGGAATTTATTTTTTAAAGGTTATAAGTTCTTATTATAGCAGTAGGTACTCTTTATCAGTTGTTACTGTCCCGTGATAAGCCGTGAATGACGTGACAGGTGCAATGTGAAAACTTTCTGTGTGAACAGTTCGTTAGTGCAAACTGGGTTATAAAGAGTTGAATCAGACAGAGAATGGAATACGATTATGAGCGAAACGAAACAATTGTTATTTACCAGAGAACATGTATGGATCACGAAAGAAGATAAGGGGAGCCGCATACGCTTTGGAGTCTCGGACTATGCACTGCGAAAAATCGGGGAGTTGAGCTACGTTGAAATGCCGATGCTTGGCAGTTTCATTGCCGGCGGCGAAACCCTTGTTACGCTTGAGTCTGCGAAATCGGCAAGCGACGTCAGTGCTCCTTTTGATTGCAAGGTGGCGCTTTGCAACACTTTGCTTGAAACAAAGCCCGAAACGCTTAACGATGATCCCTATGGCGAGGGGTGGATACTTGAACTGGAGAGGCAGTCCGCTGATTTGCCGGACAGCCTCATGAGTGCAGACGAGTATGCCGCCTTTACCGGAACTCTTGAGTGATTATTCCGGACGAATTATTCTGACGGCATTATCGCGAATGACGTCGGCGGTTTTTGCGCTGCTTATCCCCCCGCATTTTTATGACTTTGAAAGCAGAGCTGTGTTGCCCTGGTGATGTGGGGATGGGGTCTGCCTTTCTGGCGGACTTTGTCATTTTTGTCAGCACTTGTACCAACAAGGAAAGTGTGTTTTGAGAGCAAAACCATCATGGCTTCAGAAAAAAATTGATTTTTTACAGATTCAGCAGACGCAGCAGCTGCTGAAAGATCTCGGCCTCAATACCGTGTGCAATCATGCGATGTGTCCGAATATCGGTGAATGCTACCGGCGGGGGGTCGCCACCTTTCTCATTCTCGGGCATGTATGTACGCGAAACTGTGCGTTCTGCAATATCGCTCAGGGGCAGGCCGGATTACCCGATGCAGGTGAAGTGGAGAGAATTGTCGAGGCCGTCGCGCGACTGCGACTTCGCTGGGTGGTTATCACCTCGGTGACGCGCGACGATCTGCCCGACGGCGGAGCCGCACACTTTGCGGCAGTCGTTTCCGCGCTGCGCGCATACGATGCTTCGCTGAAAATCGAGCTTCTGATTCCCGATTTTGCCGGATCACAGGAGGCTTTGCAGACGGTGCTTGCCGCTGCCCCCGATGTGATTGGACACAACATAGAAACTGTCCCCTCGCTCTATCATCTTCGCAAGGGGGCATCGTATGCTCGCAGCATCAGCGTTCTCGCCGCTATAGCCAGAAATACCTCACTACGCTGTAAAAGCGGCCTGATGCTGGGGCTTGGCGAAAGCGATGAGGAAATTTACCGAACAATAGCCGATATCCGCAATGCGGGGACTCATTTTCTCTCGATAGGGCAGTATTTGCAGCCCTCCAGATACAACGCCACGGTTGTTGACTATGTTTCTCCAGAAAAATTTGACCGCTATGGTGATTATGCGAGAAATCTTGGTTTTTTGCATGTTGAATCCGCTCCGTATGTGAGAAGTTCATATAAAGCGGAAAATTACCGATAACGTATTGAGAGAAAGCGAAGAAGTGCCGTTAACATGCTAAAATCCATTTAAAAAGGTATACAGTAATCCCGAAATGTGAACAGTTTTTTTTCGCATACTTTTATGCGAAAGTATCAATTATTTCTTGAACTATAGTGCCCGCTTTTCTCTGATGTACTACTGTGGAGAAATATAGGGTTTTGATCGGATGATCAGAGTGACCGATGAGGACTTTATTACCTTCTGGATCCGGATCTTTGCAGGATTGTATTTCAGCGTATTTATTAAGTTACCGTAAGGGTGTTTTCGCAAAACCGGTGTTCGGTGTCGGACGCAGCGGTTCACGGCGGATGCTTCAATACGGTATCGCGAGGTAACAATGGCAAAAAAAGGAAGCAGCATCCGTATCAGGCTTTCTGTGACATTTATCATGATAGCGTTTATTCCCGCCGCGCTTTGCTCGGGTATATCTGTATTTCTGTTCAGAAATTATTCGAGGGCATCGTTTTTATCGAATACTCAATTCGAGTTCATGTATTTGAACGAATCAATAAACAAGGTCATTGCCGATTCGGAAAAGTGTATTGATTATATTGCGGCAAGTTCGGCCGTCAAAAACGTCGATTCAAGCATCACTTCTTACGCATCACGTGGATCCGAAGGGGGCATTCTCAGTATGCGTCCAAGTTCCAACGGAAGCCTCGAACAGGAAATATACGCGGTGCTTAAACAGGCCGGAACTTCCCATGTGATGTACCATCATGTCTTTGTTGCCAACACTCAAAAGGGATATGTGCAGTGGCCTGAAGGCAAAATCGATGCGAAGTTTAATCCGATGGAAGAATCTTTTTACAAGATGGCGGTCTCCTCTCCCGGCGTTACTGTGTTTACTCCGCCCAGACATCTGCGGGCAGAAGGGGTTGATGTCATTTCTGTGGCGAAGGCCGTGAACGGCGGTGCTGCGGTTGTCGGGGTCGATATCGTGCTTTCCAATATTATTGATCTGACGAAAGGTGTCAATGTCGGCAAGGGTGGATTTGTCGTCGTGGCTTCTCCCGAGGGGCTCATAATAACACATCCGCATAATCCGGCGCTAGTCGGCAAAAAAATCACTGAAATCGGTGTGCCCCAGTTCGAAAAGGTTTTGAAAACCAAGGCCTCTTTTTCGGCCGATGTTGAAATGCAGGCGCAAAAATTTGTTACCAGTATTTACACATCCCCTTCGAACGGGTGGAAGGTGATCGCCTTTATTCCTTCGGATGAACTCTATTCGGAAATCAGCAGTATGCTCGTGTTGTTATTCATTTTAATAATACCGATAACACTGTTCATGATATTTCTTGGAGCCAAGCAAACCGGCAGCTTTACGAAACCGATCGAGCAGATACGCAAGAATTTCATTGAGGCCGCGAACGGAAATTTTGAACTTCGCATCACTGAAAAAATAGCCGCCAGAAAAGACGAAATCGGTGAGCTCTCGCAGAAGTTCAATGAGTTTATCGACAAGATAAAACTGGTCATTGTTGATGTTCGTGATTCGGGAAACAAACTGTCGTATTCAACGACTGAAATCATCAATAATATACAGAGCTTCACCTATAACATACAGTCGCAGTCCGCCAGTGCCGAGGAGATATCCGCATCAATAGAGGAGATTGCGTCAAGTATGGCGAATGTTGCCGTTGAATCAAACCGGCAACACGAGAACATCGAGAATCTTGATTCGAAAATCAAGGAACTGACCTCGATGCTTTCCAATATCAAGGAACTGATCGGCCAGACCTTTTCGCTGACCAGCGATCTTCGGGACAGGGCTTCTTCGGGTGAAAAATCACTGGAAGATCTTCGGGACAGCATGAACAAGCTTGTATCCTCAAGTTCAGACATGCAGCGCATCCTTTTTGTTATCGATGAAATATCCGATCAGATAAACCTGCTGTCACTGAATGCCGCCATCGAGGCCGCCAGGGCGGGTGACGCCGGTAAGGGATTTGCGGTCGTTGCCGATGAGATTTCAAAACTAGCCGATCAAACTGCAAAAAGCCTTAAGGAGATCGATGATCTCATTCAGATTAATGCGGTTGAGATTGACCAGGGCAAGGACAATATTGATTCCACCATGACGCTCATTACCAGTTTTATTACCGGTATCAACTCTATCAGCGAGATGAATCAGAAGATATCGTCTTTTATGAAAATTTATACGGAAACGAACGAAAAGGTTCTCGATGAGGCCGACACGGTTCGCAAT
>JAEWVL010000355.1 GCA_023396665.1 Spirochaetota bacterium | reverse complement strand
GTGAATGATGGCCCGCACAAGCGCACTTTTCTGGCGCATTCCGTGTGAAAACCTCGCACAGATGCGATCAAGATAGGAATCCATTGAAAACACTGAAGCATACTCATTGATGCGACGGCGGGTATCTTCTTTGGAAACGCCATTCAGACGGGCAAAATAGCTGATATTCTCGCGAGCTGTTAATCGCCCGTATAGAGACGCATCCCCCCCCATAAAAAGGCCTATCTTATCGCTACGAAGCCGCTGCGTATTAATTGAATGCCCTTCTATTGAAATATCACCCGATCCGGGTCGCATCAGTGAAAACAAAAGTCTGAACAATGTCGATTTGCCGGCTCCGTTTTCACCGACTATCGCAACGCATTCTCCGCGAGAGACGCTGAAATTCAGCCTGTCGAGTACTTTTCTCCCGGAAAAGCTTTTGCAGAGATCACGAACTTCAAGAACAATATCTGTAGTAGCCATATATCTATGCTTCCAAAGACCGTAAAATTTGTAAATCCTTTCATCGTTTTACCCGTAAAAGAAATATCATTTTTTTGCAACTGATCCGCTTATAATTACGTCTTTGCTTATGAACCTGATCGGCAGGTTCATGTCTTTCACAAAAATCCGCCGATACGGCAGTGTTTGCAGCGAAAATTCCCTCCCCTGTTTATTCAGCAAATTCGCTTCTCCGCATTCCACTGTAATTGGAGACTCATATGACAAATGTTCTGATGATTTATCCTGTTGTTCCTCTGACCTACTGGAGCTTCGATCACGTGTTCAAGTTCAACGGTAAAAAGGCGTTTATGCCACCTCTCGGACTGCTGACTGTTGCGGCGATGTTACCGGAAAACTGGAACATAAGACTTATCGACATGAACGTGGAAACTCTGAGTGATGACGAATTGCAAAGGGCTGATCTTGTAATGCTATCGTCAATGATTGTTCAAAAAGATTCATTTCAACAAATTGTGGAGAGAGCCAAAAGAAAAGGTGTAAAAATTGCAGCGGGCGGCCCTTATCCGACCAGTTGCCACAAACAAATTAAGAATGTCGATTATTTCATACTGAACGAGGCCGAGAGTACACTTCACGAATTTGTTCGCGATTTTGAAGAAGGAAAGGCGCGGCCTGTCTACGAATCCGCAGACAAGCCGGATCTCGCCGTGACACCCATACCGAGATTTGACCTTATCGATGTGCATGCCTACAGTTCAATGGCCTTGCAGAGTTCACGGGGCTGTCCGTTTCACTGCGAGTTTTGCGATATCATAGAATTATTCGGGACAATCCCCCGTTACAAAAAATGCAGCCAATTGCTCGACGAGTTTGACGCGCTGTATGACACAGGGTATCGCGGAGCATTGTTCATCGTTGATGACAATTTCATCGGGAACATAGGCAAAGTGAAAGCATTGCTTCGGGAAATTGTACTCTGGCAGATGGAACATGCTTATCCTTTCGGACTTTACACGGAGGCAAGCATCAATCTCGCCGAAGACGAAGAACTTCTCGAGATGATGTCAGATGCGGGTTTTGACACCGTATTTATCGGCATCGAGACCCCGGATACGGAAATTCTCGGTCATGCCGGAAAAACACAAAATACCCGCAGAAATCTACTCGAAAGTGTCAGGACCATTCAGTCAAAAGGTATAGAAGTCATGGGCGGTTTCATACTGGGTTTCGACAATGAAAGCGATGACATATTTCAACGCCAATGCACCTTTATTGACCAGGCGGCGATCCCCGTTGCCATGATCGGACTGCTGATCGCCTTACCGCAAACACAGCTGTATCGCAGACTCGAAGCCGAAGGACGAATTCTCGAGGAGACGAACGGAAACAATACACACCAGCTAGATATGAATTTCATCACCACTATGCCACACGATGAAGTTGTCGATGGTTACAAGCATGTAATACGTGAACTTTATCAACCGTCACATTACTTCAGCAGGGCGATGAAAATGATCAGTAGAACCGGTTCGACACCAAACGTTCCGAAAAAAATACGCTCACAGGATATCAAAACATTTCTTCGCTCATTACTATTGCAAAGCTTTTCTCGATATGGTTTTTCTTATCTGAAATTCATGCTGAGAGTTATCCTGTTTCATCGCGCACATCTATATCGCGCCGTCGCGCTTTCGGTAAAGGGGGATCATTTTTTCCGAATCAGCAGGGACATTATACTGCTTGCGCGTACACGCCGCAAGGTCAGCAAAACGTCGCTCTTTTTTGAAAATAAGCTGCAATCACTGGTCGATAAATGGGGAAAGACTGACAAGACACGTATCGCCGCCGGACAACTGCGCGCATTGGCCGAAAAAAAAATCCGCTATTTGATTCATCGTACGCCGGGACGGATAAGCGAGCAGGCAGCTGTATACTACAGCCGGACTCTCGCACAAATTGACACGATTTACAAACATTTTGCTCTGACACTTGAGAGCAATTCGGATTAGGCAAATCGAAAAGATTTTGCTGCAGTTTTTCGCAAGATTAACAAGACTCTCTATGAATGATCGAGGTAGGCAGGGTCATGTTTACGACTGACTTCTCACGCCCCTTGTGAATAGCAATGACCATCTGGACAGCCTGCCTTCCCATCTGGGTCTTTTGTACATCAATCGTCGTAAGGGGCGGATTTGTGAACTCAGCCATTTCAATGTTGTCGATACTGATAATCGCCACCTTTTCGGGCACCGAAATTCGCTTCATGTTCAGATAGCGTAGTATTCCGATTGCGACCTCGTCGCTTCCCGCAAAAATCGCGTCGAAAGGCTTTCCCTCTTCGATGACCTTTGCCACCGCTTCAAATCCGTCGCGCATATCAGATGCCGCTTCCACTACAAGCGAAGCTATATCGACGACGCCGAGGTCGATCTGCGCCTGCTGAAAACCGGCAACACGGTTATCCGGCTCACCTATGTAGATAATCCTTGAATAGCCTCGCTGCGACAAGTGTTTCACCGCAGTTCGTGCTGCTTCCTGACGGTCAAAATTAACCGAAGGGATCCCCTCCCAGCTCCATTCCACCGCAACGATATTGTCGATGCGCTCTTTTATCCGCTCTATGACAAGACGATCCTGCGTTGTCACTATACTCTGATCAAGAGAAACGAGAATAAGGCCGCATATCTCGTCGGGATGAATCAATTCATTGAAAAGAATTGGATCTTTCAGCTCGTCAAAAAATCGTATAAACCGTATATGATATGAGCGTTCGTGCGCCTCACTGTGAATACCCGCAAGTATCTCCGCGTAATAAGGGCGAAGCAACACCTTTTCACTGTTGATGACGATACCGATCTGACGCTGAGCCACCCCGTCATAACTGCCGCGCATCAGTGCCTGTGCGTACTTATTGGGGCGGTAGCCGAGAATCTCGATCGCCTCAAGAATTTTCTTGCGTGTCTCAGGCGCTACAGAACGATCCGAATTATTGAGCACATAGGAAACTATGCTTCGGGTTACCCCCGCATACTGTGCGACCTCGTCCTGCGTGACCTTCTTGTTCTGTTCGTTCTTCTTGACACTCATATGCTCACGTTGCCGGATAGCGTCTGAAAACTCAAGCAAAACTTTGACCTGAGAGCAGTTCCCTGTGATTTCACGCTATATCCTGTTTCACCAGTCGAATCGTTCAACGACCGAAGCTGGTAATCTACTCCTTTAAGGCGCCCGCAGTCAAACCGCTGAGAATGTGCTTTTGACAAAGAAAGAACACGATCACTATCGGTATTGCGCTCAATACCGTCGCCGCAGTCACTTCGCCCCAATCGGTGTCAAAACGCTGTTGAGTAAACTGAAATATTCCCACCATTGCGGTGATCTTGTCATTGCCTTTCAACAGCAGATTTGCGATAACAAAATCACCATAGGTCGCCATCAATGCCAGTATACCGATTGTTATAACCATCGGACGTATCACCGGAAACACGATAAGCCAGAACGTCTGCCATCTGCTTGCACCTTCAAGAAGCGCGGATTCGTCAAGCTCCTGGGGAATGGTGTCTATGTATGATTTCACAACGAGAGTATTGATGCTCATACCGGTGGCGACATAGATAAGGATTAATCCGCCATGAGTGTTTAGACCGATAAATGGCAGGTAAATACCGAGCTGCTGAAGCATCGTATACAGTGCGATCATTGCAAGTACAGGAGGAAAAACATTGAGTATCATGATGGACATGATTATACCCTTCTTGGCGGAAAACCTGAAACGTGACAGCGCATAGGCGGTAATACAGGTTACAAACACTATGAGTAAAACCGAAATGGCGGATACCTTGAACGAATTGAACATCCATTGTCCGAAATTCAGCGTTTTGTTCGAAAGAAGATCGACATAATTGAAAAGTGTCAAACGCTTCGGAACAAGATGCGCACCAAGAAGCGATTTTGAGGCATTAAAAGAGGTGGAGACAACCCATAAGAACGGAACAATGGCAAAGACAACCAAAACCGCCGCAAAAAGATATTTGGCGGCATAGATCAGATACTTTTCTTTTTTCATTTTTCTTTTTCCTCTTTCATGATATGAGTCGTCATCATTTGCGTTGCAGTCATTATCGCTACAAAGACAAATAGAAGCACCGTTATCGCCGCCGAAAAACCGTAATCGGCTGCATTTGAGCGGCTGAAGCCCAAACGGTATATGAAAGATATAAGCAGATCCGTGTGACCCATGGGAACAATCGCATCGGCGATGGCCGGCAAGCCCGCGTTAAAGCCCCAGATAATGGTGAAATTGTTAAAATTAAAGCTGAAAGACGCGATCAGAAGAGGCGAGAGTATGCGCAGCACCATCGGCATCGAGATGTATTTCATGAGCGAAAAGGTTCCGGCACCGTCTATCTTTGCAGCCTCTATAATATCGCTGGAAATAGATTTCAAGGCTCCCGAAGAAAGAATATAGAAATACGGATAAGACAGGTAAACGTTTATGAGTACGAGCGCGAACTGGCACCAGAAAGTTTCGGTAAAAAAGTGGGGTGCCGAACCAAAGAACGCACGCAAGACCTGTGTCACGAGTCCCATCTGCTCGTTAAAAAGACCTCTCCACACCATAATTGAAACCAGTACCGGAATGGGATAGGGAATGATCAGCATCGTGCGGATTATCCTGTTTCCGGGCAGATCTTCGAAGGCCATCGCGATTGCCAGCCCGAGACCGAAGCTGAACAATACCGAGAAAAAAGCAAAAGCGAAGTTCCATACAATAATCCGGGTAATCGGTTTTCTGTATCCCCTGTTTCCCAAAAAACGGATGTAATTCAAAAAACCGACATTGCTCATAAAACCGGGAATCAGCTGATCACCTGAAGCCGAAACATATGCGTCTTTTTGAGCCCTGTATACAACTCCATTCATATCGTCGGTAAATGAATCATTCTTTTCATTATAGATGTATTTCATTCGGGCGGTGCTTGCCTCATCTGTCGATTCGATGCTTATCAGCTCGGGAGCAATACCAAACTGCAATGATGAAAGATTTTCGATATCCTTGATCGCCTCTATGGTATCGATCCTGTGATAGCTGCCGATAGTATCGGGTTCGTCATCCGCTTCAGCGGGCTCGATTGCTGTTTTTTCAGTGACGGTGAAACTGTTTCCGTCTTCATCGGTAAGCAGAAGAAGATAATTACCAAGCGAGTTTTTGTAGGCAAGCCATGAATATACGGGAGCGTTATCGGGCACATATTTCTGGCGGGAGATAAACTGTATGGCCTGCTGTTTCGTCTGCAGATGGCCATTGGACATATTCGTGAATGAAAGATATACGGAATAAAATATCGGATAAACAACAAATATTACTACGAGCACTATCGCAGTGGCAAGCCAGCGATAGTGCGTCAATCGTTTTCTCAAGAACACAAGAACAATAAAAACAAGCGAAGCTCCGATAAACGAAGCAAGGGGAGCGAATCCGTCCCTATACAGGCGAAACATCAAATAGGCTCCGAAAAAAACAAGAACCGCAAGCCCCAATAACTCCAAAACCCGTTTCATAGCCCTCCCCCCGTGTCGATCGCTAATACCTGAATTTACAACAGGGGGTCTCGTTTAATCCCGGCAACCCGAACCCCGGATAGTTTTAATACAACGAGACACATCCCCGCACCGCAGGTGGCATTTATTCGAGAAACCCGACAGTATGCTTACAGCGATCCAAGAGGAGAAGGAATACCGCAAGCATACTGTTTGTCGGGTAAAAATCCCTTTACGGCCGATAACAGACGATCTTTGTCATTATTTGCTGTTCTCTTGTATCTGTGTTTCCACCTGCATCTTCGCATTGGTAAGTGCGTCCTGCGGACTCTTTTCACCCGAAAATGACAGTGCTGCGGCCGCTACCCAGGAATCCCACACATAACCCATGGCCGGAATCGAGGGCATTGGTACCGCATTTTTTCCGGCTTCCATGAAGCCTTTGGAATCAGCGTCATTCATACTTGCATAAATTGATTTGATTGCCGAAGGACGCTGCTCGGCCTGAAAAATCTTTTTCATATTCTCTTCTTTCGCGATATAATCCGCGGCAAAAGCCTGTGCAAGCTTCCCCTGTTTGCTGGCAGAACTGATGATTATACCCTGAACACCGAGAAAGGGCGCACCCGGCTCGCCGCCCTTTGTTGCCGAAGGAAAGGCTGAAATTTTATAGTTTACACCGGCAGTTTTAAAGCGATTGATAGCCCAGGGTCCGGTACAGATGAACGGGGCCTTGCCGCTTTCAAACAGGACATGTGCGGCATCCCAGTCGATGGCATCCGGCACCAGTTTACGCTTCACCAGATCGGTCATCATTGCGAGCCCTTTTACCATGCCGTCGCCCGCAATTTCAATTTTAGCGGGATCATAGGTTCCGCTACCGTCTTTTCCGAAAATTGCACCGCCGAAACTCGTATAGACCGGATAGACATTGTAGGTTGCGTCAGGAAAGCCCATGATCACTTCAGCCTTGCCCGCTTTCACCAGCTCCTCGCCTATACTGATCATGTCGTCCCAGGTTTCAGGAGCTTCGGGAACCATATCAACGTTGCGAAAAAAACCGATATTCTCCACCGCAAGGGGCACTCCGTACAATTCACCATTGTAACTGAAACTGTCGATAGACTGCTCAAGAAATTGATTTTTCTTTTTTCCAAGTTTCACCGGCACTACCGCCGAATTTTCAACCAGCGATCCGAGATTGTCATGCGGAATAATTGCGAGATCAGCGCATTCGGCTCCGCCTGAAGCCAGCATAAACTGTGTTCTGATCTGTCCGAGATCGACCATTGACACCTGAACAGGCACCCCGTACTTTTTTTCAAACTCTTTACCGATTTCGGTCAACACCTCGATACGTCCCTGGTCGTACACCCACAAAACCAGTGGTTTCCCCTGTGCCGCACCTTTCCTGTTACATCCGCTAACACATAGCATGCTAACAAGTACCAGAACGGACAGAAATATTTTTTTTGTTAGTCCCATCACTTCCCCTCCTCGACATAGTTATCAACTCGTGTTGTCATCACGCGTTGATAACATATCAATCAGCCTATTTGCTTCTGTCAACTCATTTTCAACGACAACAATCGATTTTATTCTTCACTGCGAAAAAAGGCAAAATCATCCAGAGTTCCCCAGTCCTTTGCTGTTCCATGAATACGAACACCGCAAACAAGCTTCTCACCTTTTTTACAGCCTTCAATCCGCATTCTGGGGTTCTGCCAGTTTTTCCACCCGTCATTTTGAAAGTCAAGACTCTGATTACGTCTCTCAGAACCTTGAACAAAAAGCTCCATCGAAAGGGCACTGCCGAAGACACCCTGCGAAAAAACCTCAAAAATATAGCTCCCGTCTTCGTCGATTACAAGCTCCTGACTGATGCTGATTTCGAAAGCATCCGGCTGCCAGAAATGAAAACACCACTCACCGCTTTTGGGAGTGCTGTCATTGTCATTTCTTATTATACCCCCCGAAGAGCTCCTGCTGATGCGCCAATCGTTATCCCCCTGTTCGAAACCGGCATTTTTCAGATAATTTCTGTATTCAACGCTTATCATTGTGGAGGTCGCAAACCCTTCTATGCGGCCCTGCAAGGGAATTTCCCTGATCGTATCAAAACGAGGCGGAAGATCGGAAGTGCTCCATTCAACAGGACACTCCTTCACGACGCCATCAGAGTACAGAACGGATAAGCTCTGCGGCAACTGCGATTCGAGCTGCTGCTTTGTCTCTCCCTTGAAAACTTTCACCTTCAAACAGGGATAGACGCTTACGATGCCGCTTTTCTTGTCGCAGACAGCTTTTCTCCGAAAGGCCATGATCGAGGGGATAGCCCTTCCGCCGAAGTAAAATAACGCCTGGTTCTCCCAGTTGTTTCCCGCACCCTTCTCAAAACCGACACCGTTCCGTGGTATCCACGCCGGTTCCCAATAAAACAGGCCCTTGCCGCCGACGCAAGAAACGGTGTTGATCAGCGTTTCGATTACGAGCTGTTGATTTTCTGACGAAGGCGGCAAGCCCATAAAAGCGACATCAGAGGCCTTTATCATATTATCGAGTACATCGCCATTGTCGCTTGTGTAGGGATAGGCAGTCTCAAGCACAACCACATCCTTTCCAAATTCAGCACTCAGCCTTGATATGTTCTCGCGCAAATCGGGAAAGGTGCCATGCCAGTACGGATAAAAAGAGAGGCCGATAATATCATAATCGGTGACGCCGTTTTCTTCAATTGTCGAAAAAAACCAGCTGCACTTTTCCACCGAGCCCCCATCCTGCACATGAATGGCGATCTCTACTTTTTTCCCTTGCGGCTGCGTATCTCTGACCGCCCGGATACCACTGTTAAGAAAATGCGCGAGCACATCATAATGGGGATAAGCGGCATGATCCCACAGCATCCCATTACCGATTTCATTGCCTATCTGCACCATGTCGGGATAGGCGCCGATCTTTTTCAGTTCATTCAAAACATGAACCGTATATTCATAGAGCGCTTTTTCAATCTGCACAGCCGTCAGATCTTTCCATGCGGCCGGGGGATTCTGCTGCCCGCCGTCAGCCCAATGATCCGAATAATGGAAATCGAGCAGAAAACCCATTCCGGCATTTTTAATTCTCTTCGCCATCACCAGTGTATGCGCAAGGTCGCAGTAATTACCGGCGTCAAACGATTTTACCGGATCGTTCCAAATTCTCAGGCGCAGATAATTGATGCCGTTTTCTTTAAGAATCGAGATGCAATCCGATCGCTTTCCCTTGATGTTCTGAAACTGCGCCCCTACGTCTTCCAGCGCCTGCAAGGAAGAGATATCGGCCCCCTTATAGAATTGAACATCTTCTGCAGTTTCTTTACACGAACAACACAGCAATACAATGAGCAGACAGCAGCCTGTCGTGGTTTTCATAAGCCCTCCCCTGTTAAATCAACGCGTTATGACAACACGCGTTGATTTAACAGTTCGAGAAATTCCTGTCAATAACAATACGAACCATTATCGAAAACGAAGTGTAAGCAGCACTATTTCGGGAAAAGCCGAGGTTCTCACGGGTGGACCGAAAACACCTACACCTGAACTGACAATTATGTTGCTGCCTTTTACAATGCGGTGTCCCCTGCTGAGATGATAGATCATTTTCATAATATATTGCAGCGGAAAAAGTTGGCCGTTATGGGTGTGACCTGAGAGCTGCAGACCTATATCATATTCAGAAGCCTGTTCTATATTGAAGGGTGTATGATCGAGAAGTATGACAGGATAGTTCCTGTCGACCTTCTCCATGATTTCAAAAAGGGGCTTTCGTCCCTCTCGATTCGAAGCATAAGACCGGTCACGGCGGCCGACTATGCTAAGCCCCCCCTCTATGATGACACTGTTATCTTCGAGGTAGGTGATTCCGGATTTTTCAAGAAAAGTTCGCAAGCGCGTCGCGTCTTCGAGATAATCCTGACTGCCTGCAACGGCAAAAACACCGTAACGGCTCTTGAGCATCCTGAAATCAGAAGCGAAATCAAAACGAAGATCGGCAATGTGTCTGTCGATGATGTCTCCCGGTATCAGCACCAGATCAACATCGTGGCGATTGACTTCGTCGACGATGCGTCTGACAAAATTTTTTCCGCTCATGTCAGAGAGATGCAGATCGGAAAAAACCGCTATTTTGATTTCATCGAAATCTGACGCCCTTTTCTCAAGTTCAGCCGCATAGAAAACGGTATGAAGCTGCTGTGCCACATAAAAACCGCTTGCTGTGGTTACGACGGCAAGAAACAAACCGGCCGAAAGAATGTGTTTGTAATTACGAACAAAGACTTTGGACAGGTGCAGAAGGGCAAGAAGATACTTGAGCGCATCCATGAAAAGCAGATAGAGCGCGGAATAGAATATGGTGACAAAATAAAAATAAGCGGTGAATTTAAGCGGAAGAAAACTGATATTCAGATATCTCTCGAGTACCAGATGCAAGGGCAAAAGCAGCGTTAAGAAAAAAAAGGTGATTCTGAACGAATTTCGTTTTTTATCACGAAAACGAATATGCCAGAAATGTGAAAACACATACAGGTTCACCAGTGTATAAAAAACGAAAAAAATGTAAATGAAATAGGAAAAAACCGGCATAGCGAACGCACCGCATCATTGATAACACTCTGAGTAAGTCCGCTCCACTCTTCTTTCATCCCGAAAATCGTCAATACAAAAAGGGATGATTACGCGGGCGACACGAACAAAGCGTGTGCGCCTCGCCCGCTCCGAAACACAGATCAGCTCTCTTCTTTCTCGTTAGTGGCGCTTTGCTTAAGATAACGGTCAATCGCATCCGCTGCCTGCCGACCCTCGGCTATAGCCCATACCACCAGCGAAGCGCCCCGCCGGGCGTCACCCGCCGAAAAGACACCGGGAACACTCGTCATGTGATCAGCACCTGTTTTGATATTTCCCCTTGCGTCTTTTTCCAGGGAAAGGTCATTCACGGGTCCCTCGTGTTCCGGATGAACGAATCCCATCGCCAGAAGTACGATGTCGGCCTCGAGAACAAACTCGCTGCCGGCAATCTCTTTCATTGCGAAATTACCCTTCTCATCCTTGCTCCATTCAACTTTTACGCAGCGAATACCGCTGAGCCGCCCGTCCTCACCGGCAATAAACTCCTTGGTGGAAATGCACCAGAGCCGCTCACATCCCTCTTTGTGTGAAGATGAAACCTTATGTAGGCGAGGCCAAAGGGGCCAGGGATTTTCCTCGGTTCTTTGTTCCGGGGGCTGGGGAAGCAGCTCCAACTGATGCACCGATACTGCCCCCTGACGGTTGGAGGTTCCCACACAGTCGGCTCCGGTATCCCCCCCGCCGATAACCACGACGCGCTTATCAAAGGCGTTGATACGGCTTTCGCCGCAGGCCATGTCACCGGAACACAGACGGTTCTGCTGTGAAAGAAAATCAAAAGCAAAATGTATGCCTGCAAGATCTCTGCCGGGAATCGGAAGATCACGCGGCTGACGGGCTCCGATGGTGATACACAGGGCATCATTTTGCTCACGAAGCACTTCTGTGGAAATATCCTTTCCAACACGGGTAGCGGACTTGAAGATCACCCCCTCGGCCGCCATGAGCGCAAGTCTTCGATCGATCACACTTTTATTCAGTTTAAAATCGGGTATTCCGTAGCGGAGGAAACCGCCTATACGGCTCTCAGCCTCATAGAGGGTAACCGTATGCCCCTTTTTGTTGAGAATATCGGCACAGGCAAGCCCGGAAGGCCCGCCGCCGACAATCGCAACTTTTTTTCCGCTGCGCACTTTCGGCGGCTCCGGCTTGACCAGTCCCATATCCCAGGCCTTGTCAATGATATACCATTCGTTCTGGCGGATTGTCACCGCCTCGTCATTCGCCGCGAGAACACAGGAAGCCTCGCACAATGCAGGACAGACCCGACCGGTGAATTCAGGAAAACAATTCGTCTCCTGAAGCATGCGCCATGCTTCCTCGAAGCGCCCGCGATAGATCATATCCTGCCACTCGGGCATCACATTGCCGAGAGGGCAACCCCATATGCAAAACGGAACTCCGCAGTCCATACAGCGGGCACTCTGCTGTTTTCTTTCCTCATCGGAAAGCTGCACCTCGACTTCATCATAATCTTTCACGCGCAGTTCGACGGGACGGTATCCCCCCTCTTTTCGCGATATATTCAAAAATCCTTTTGGATCTCCCATTACACACTCCTTCCAAGCTGTTCTTCTGCCCGAATACCCTCGAGCCGCTCATCAATCTTGCGCAACTTCATCTCCTGGATCGCGCGTTTGTATTCAAGCGGCATCACCTTTACGAAGCGGTACAGATATCCGTTCCAGTTATGCAGCATGGTCGCTGCGAGTTTACTGCCGGTGAGTTCGGCATGACACGCGATAGTCGTTTTAAGGAAGTGTTCATCCTCGTCGTTTTTAATCGGGGAAAGTTCAACCATTCCCTTGTTGCACAGATAGTCAAAATTCTTGTTCACATCATAGACATAGGCGATTCCGCCGCTCATTCCGGCGGCGAAGTTACGCCCGACCTGACCCAGAACGACAAGATGGCCGCCGGTCATATATTCGGCACAGTGGTCACCCGTACCTTCAACGACGGCAAGCGCTCCGGAATTGCGCACACAGAAGCGCTCACCGGCGATCCCGCGGACATAAAGCTCTCCGCCGGTCGCACCGTAGAGCACCGTGTTACCGATGATGATGTTGTCCTCAGCCGCGAAGTCAGATTCGTGCGGCGGCATTACAACGATTCTTCCTCCGGAAAGACCCTTTCCAAGATAATCGTTCGCATCGCCCTCCAGGGTGAACGAGAGCCCCTTTGCGAGAAAAGCGCCGAAGCTCTGACCCGCACTTCCCCTGAAATGAAGCTTGATCGTTCCTTCGGGAAGGGCTTTTTCACCGTATTGTTTCGATACTTCATGTGAAAGCATGGTTCCAACGCTTCTGTCGGTGTTTCTGATTTCGTACTCACGCACAACGGGCTTTCTGCTGTCAATCGCTGCGGCGCAATCGGCGAGAAGTCTGCGGTCGAGAACATTGTCAATCTTGTGCACCTGCATCTGCGTACAATAATTATCTGTTTGCCCGGCAAGGGATGATTTGTGCAGCAAGGCCGAGGGATCGACAAATTTTCCCTTCCAGTGCGTCACATCGTTTCGCACTTTCAGCAGTTGTGTCTGCCCGATCAGTTCATCAAATCTTCTGACCCCGAGCTGCGCCATCACCTCGCGGACTTCCTGTGCGAGAAAACGGAAAAAATTGATAAGGTGCCCGGGCTTGCCCTTGAAACGCTCACGCAGCTTCACATCCTGTGTTGCAACGCCGAAAGGACAGGTGTTGAGATGACATTTCCTCATCAGCGTACAACCGAGTACCACGAGTACCGAGGTCGCGAAACCGAATTCTTCCGCTCCGAGAATGGCCGCAAGCACGATGTCGCGGCCAGTCCTGATCTGTCCGTCGGTCTGTATGCGCACACGGGAGCGAAGATTGTTGAGTACCAGCGTTTGATGCGTTTCGGACATGCCGATCTCCCAGGGCAGACCCGCATGTTTTATAGAACTCTGCGGAGAAGCTCCCGTGCCTCCGTCGTAACCGCTGATGAGTATGTTGTCGGCATGAGCTTTTGCGACACCAGCGGCGATGGTGCCAACACCGCTTTCGGATACGAGTTTTACCGAGATTCTCGCGTTCGGATTTGCGTTCTTCAGGTCAAAGATAAGCTGGGCAAGATCTTCTATTGAGTAAATATCATGATGCGGCGGCGGCGAAATGAGCGTCACACCCGGTGTTGAAAAACGTGTCTTCGCGATGATCTCATCCACCTTGTGTCCGGGAAGCTGACCGCCCTCTCCTGGTTTCGCACCCTGGGCGATTTTGATCTGTATTTCATCGGCATTCGTCAAATAGTTTGAGGTAACGCCGAAACGCCCCGACGCAACCTGCTTAATCGCACTTCGCGTCGAAGAGCCGTCCGATTTCGGGATGAAACGCCGGGGATCCTCTCCCCCTTCGCCCGAATTGCTTCTGCCCTTGATGGAATTAAGCGCGGTCGCGATGGCTTCGTGAGCCTCGGCTGAAATTGAACCGTAGGACATCGCACCGGTGGTGAAGCGTTTCATGATCGCTTCGACTGGTTCGACCTCGTCGATTGCGATCGCTGTGCTCTCCTGAAAATCAAAAAGGCCGCGTATTACGTGAGGTGCGCGATTCAGTTCATTAACTGCTGAAGTGAATTTTTTGAACAGCTCGTAATTGCCGGTACGGGTAGCCCACTGCAGAAGATGAATTGTTTCGGGATTCCAGGCATGACGTTCACCGTTTTTGCGCCAGTGATAGACCCCTTCGCTTCTGAGAAGACCGGGCGCTTCCTCGTATGCATAACGGTGAGCGCGCAGCGACTCTTCTGCAAGCTCCTCTATGCCTATTCCGCCGATGCGTGAGGGGGTGTTGGTGAAATACTCGTCAATCAAGTGCTGACCCAGACCGACAGCCTCGAATACCTGCGCTGCACGATAGCTTCGCAGTGTCGAGGTTCCCATTTTCGAAAGAACCTTAAGTATTCCTTTTTGTATACCTTTGCCGAAGTGAGCCTCGCCGTCTTTATAGCTCATATCACCGTAAAAGCCCTTTTTCACCTGTTCGCGAATCAGCGCATAAACACCATAGGGATTGATGATGTCTGCGCCATAACCGAAAAGCAGACAAAAATGATGCACCTCGCGGGGCTCGGCCGTTTCCATGAAGATACTGCACTGTGTCCGCTTTTTTTGCCGTATCAGGTGATGATGTACT
This sequence comes from Spirochaetota bacterium, assembly GCA_023396665.1. Classification (GTDB taxonomy): domain Bacteria; phylum Spirochaetota; class UBA4802; order UBA4802; family JAFGJZ01; genus JAEWVL01. The sequence continues at coordinate 4,121 of JAEWVL010000355.1, read as the reverse complement.
CCCGCGCATGCGAGCAGTGAGGGAACCGGAACGTTATAGGCATCGGCCTTGCGATCTGAAAGGATGATAAAGGTCTTACCCTCGTCGATAGCCTGCTCAGCCTCACGACAGAGCCGCTTCATCGCGCGTTTCAGTCCGGGTCTGCCTTCGTCTGAGGAAAATACCGCATCGAGCGTAACGGAGCTGAATGCGGGATCATCAAACTGGCGTAATGACTCAAGCTCATCATCGGTAACTACCGGAGAAAGAATCTTGATCAGTTTGCAGTGTTCCGGTGTTTCTTCTATAAGGTTCTTCTGTCTTCCGATGAAACTGGTCAGTGTCATGACAAGCTCTTCACGTATGGGGTCAATCGGAGGATTTGTTACCTGTGCGAATACCTGTTTGAAGTAGTTAAACAGACGTTGCGGAATATCTGAAAAGACCGCTACCGGTGTATCGGTTCCCATTGAACCGGTTATCTCCTGTCCCTCTCTTGCCAGTTCGGGGATGAGTTTCTCTACATCTTCACGGTTATATCCGAAAAGCAGCTGCATCTGCTGCAATTTTTCACCCTTGATGATATTACCGGCTTCTTTTTTCGGAACCGCCTCAAAGGGAACGCGGTGAGAGCCGACCCATTCGGAATAGGGTTTTTGATGAACAATGGTCTGCTTTATTTCGTGATCGGGAATAATCCGGCCCTCGACAATGTCAACGAGCAGAAGTTTTCCAGGCATCAGACGTCCCTTGTAGGCGATATTGGCAGGTTCTATATCCTGAACACCGACCTCGGAGCCCATAACGATGAGGTTATCTTTCGTAATTATGTAGCGTGACGGGCGCAGCCCGTTTCGATCCAGCGTACCGCCGATATAGCGTCCGTCAAAAAAGACGACAGAAGCGGGTCCGTCCCAGGGTTCCATAAAAGTGGCATGATATTCGTAAAAACGCTTGAGATCGTCGGAAATGGGATTTTTATCATTCCATGACTCAGGCACCATCATCATCAGCGCATGAGGAAGCGAGCGCCCGCAAGCAACCAGCATTTCAAGCGCATTGTCAAATGAAGCCGAATCACTTCGACCCTTTTCAATGACCGGCAGTATCTTCTGTATGTCATCTCCGTACTCTGACGAGGCGAAAAGCGATTCACGGGCGCTCATCCAGAAGCGGTTTCCCTTTACCGTATTGATCTCACCGTTATGCGCAATAATTCTGAAGGGCTGGGCGAGTTCCCATGCCGGAAACGTATTTGTGGAAAAACGGGAATGTACCAGGGCAACAGCGCTTTTCATGGAAGGATCTCTGAGATCGGTGTAAAAAGGCGCAACCTGATCGGGCATAAGCATGCCCTTGTAAACAATAGTCTTTGACGACAAAGAATTTATATAAAATGAAGTGATATCAAGTGCTGATTCAGCGACAGTTTTTTCGCAGCGCTTGCGTATAATGTAGAGCTTGCGTTCGAGACGCTCCTGTGTCTGCGGCGAGACACCGGTGAGAAACAGTTGTTCAATTTCCGGCATGCTGCCGACGGCAATCTCACCCGGTACCGATGCGTCACAGGGCACTTTTCGCCAGGCAATAATCCGTTGAGCCTCTTCACCGACAATCCGTTCAATCGTTTTCTTGCAAAACTCCCGGGCTTCACTGTCTTTCGGGAGAAAAACAATACCGGTACCGTAGTTTCCCTCTTCGGGCAAAGACGGAACGGTCGCAGCGAAAAACTCGTGGGGAATCTGCATAAGAATCCCTGCACCGTCACCGGTCTTGTTATCGGCGCTTTCAGCACCGCGGTGTTCCATTCGTCTCAGGACCTCCAGTCCACGCGCGATGATTTCGTAACTTTTTTCACCTTTGATATGGGCGACGAAGCCGATACCACAGGCATCATGTTCATACGCACGGTCGTAGAGGCCCTCTCGTTGCGGATAATTCATCAGTTCACCTCACAAACAACAAGCATAGCGATTAGCGCCAAGTACTCATCGTAGAATTGAAACGCGTAGGCCGATTATGGCACACCGTTTCATCCAAGGTTCAACGACAAAGCCGCAGCGACAATTCTTTTATGACACTTTCGCTTTCGGGAGTATTACATAAATGTTAAATTATCACAAAGTAGCGCGACGTAAAAAAAATTGTTGCACACGCTAACGGATCATTTGCCGAAAAGAACGGCGGTTTCCGCAAGAATGGCAAGAACACGAAGCGCCTCATCTTTAGCGATAATCTCACCCCTGAGTTTATAGCGGATACCGTGATCGCTTATATGATAGTCACCCGGGCTTGAAAAAAGCTTCTTTAGCTGATCACTCACAGCCATGTTTCTCAGAAACAATTGCACCTGATCTCGTTTTTTTGCTCTGACGGCGATCATACGCTCCAATTCGCCGTCGTCAGGCACAGGGACATAATTTTTCCTGAACAGTTTTTTTGCGATTTTTGCCGAAAGTCCGGCACGATACATGTCGAGCCCCCAATCAAGCGATTGCCTGAACAGCAGGGCGATATTCACGTAATACACTTTGCCCGACGATGAGCCGGATTGCGATGACGACGCACTGCCCCTGAACAAGGTGCACTCGTATGCGCCGGTTTTACCGGTGATCGTACCGATAAAGAGCGAATCCAAAAGCCCCTTCACAAGAGGGTTACTCAACATAGCCTTTGCCTTTTCAAAATCACCCGCACCGATCTGTGAAGCCGCCATCCTCGCCAGTGTCGGCGATTCGACAAATGCGTCGATACCCTCTTTGTAGGTGAAACCGAGTTCATTTGCAAGCAACTTCCATTGCTCTTTGCTATTCATGTCATCCCCCCGGAAAATTGGTAGCTTTATCGCATCAGCGGCAGGACCGCTGCGTGTGACGTGGCATGGACGGATCAAGACCGCTAAACCCGGAATCATAAAAACGGTTTCAGCGTGACATTGCGAATCCATTTATCAATGATACTGGTTTATCAGAATATTTCAAACAGGAGTGGGTTTCTTCGGCATATATTTTTTTGGGAAAGCAAACAGAGATCGCGTTGAAATGAGATCGACTTCGGATTATCAGGACCGGTACAGGTCGAGTATGGCTTCGGCCTCGCAGCGTAATCGTTCCCGAAGGGAAAGCGGCGATTCAACCTGAACCAGAGCCCCCATTTGTAAAATAAGATAACTTGCCTCGTGCTCGTCATGAAAGGTATAGGATATGGACAGCCAGCCATGAGCATCCGAAGTTGCTGTTCGAATGAGCTCTTCAGTTCCCTGCCATATTTTCGAAACGATGTCACGCCCTTCAGGTGCAACCCTAAGCTGTACCGGATACGCTCTCAGCGTTTCATGAAAGCGTTCACACCACTCCCGCCAGAATTCTTTCAGCGAAAAATTCTCCCTGCGGCGGAAACAAACGGGTAATTCCGTCATTGAGCTGATACGCGAAATACGGAACACACGCATTCCCTTTGCGCTGTCTGCAACCAGATACCAGGTCGATGCTTTTGCCACCAGCGCATATGGTGCGATTTCACGGCTGCTCTCATTGTCTTTTTTATCAAGGTAGCTGATCGAAACTTTACGATCGTGCCAAATAGCGTTTTGCAGTTCATTGAGAAAGCGCACTTCATCGGCCTTATGAAACCACGGCATCGGATCAAGATAAAGCCGGTTTTGCATATGACGCTCAGCGTCAATTGAAGCTGAGGGGCGTGATGAGGATATCTTGCGCAGGGCGCCCTTGATCTGCTTGCTGATATGCAAATCCGCAAGCGGACCCGGCACCGAAAGAAGAAATAGCGCTTCAATCTCTTCATTGGAAAGACCGGTCAGATCGGTGCGATAACTGTCAAGCAGCGCATAGCCTCCTCCCGGACCACCGTCAGCATAAACCGGAATCCCCGCAATGGAGAGCGCATCGATATCACGGTATATCGTCCGCACCGAGACTTCCAGCTCAGCGGCGAGCTCTTCGGCGCGCATCTTGCCCCTGTTCTGCAGCAGCATCATGACAGACAGCAGTCGATCCGCACGCATTAGCCCTCCCCCATTCGCTCTTTTATCACCTGACTCCTGAGAACCAGAGCTTCTCACTGTGATACATGCAGTTTATAGAAGTACCTGCAATGATTAATAACATAAATGACTGACAACA
>JAEWVL010000277.1 GCA_023396665.1 Spirochaetota bacterium | reverse complement strand
ATACACTACTTTGACGGGATTCCCCCTACCGCGCATCCGATGGCCATACTAAGTACCATGGTCAACGCAATGAGTATTTTTTTACCCCAGTTTTTCGTCGAAGAGAAAAACGAGTCTATTCTGCTCAAAATGATCGCACGTTTGATATCGCAGATCAGAACAATAGCCGCTTTTTCATATAAAAAATCTATTGGCGAGCCGCTTGTGTATCCGCGACATGATTTACGCTATTGCGGAAACTTTCTCAACATGATGTTCGACAGCCCGGTAAAGCCGTACACAATTGATCCGGAAGTAGAAAAAATAATGAACATGCTGCTGATTTTGCACGCGGATCACGAGCAAAACTGCAGCACTTCAACCGTTCGCCTTGTGGGAAGCTCTCGCGTCAATCTCTACTCTTCGATCTGCGCCGGAATATGCGCACTGTGGGGACCGCTACATGGCGGAGCTAACCAGGAAGTGATTGAAATGCTCGAGGAAATTCACCGCTCGAAGATGAGCGTCAGGGAAGTTGTTGCCCGCGCCAAAGACAAGGAAAACGGTTTTCGTCTGTCCGGATTCGGGCACAGAGTGTACCGGAATTTCGATCCGCGGGCACGTATACTGAAAAAGAGCGCGCAGGAATTTCTACGCAATAGAAAAATCGATGACCCGCTCATGAATATCGCCCTTGAACTTGAAGAGGTCGCTCTCAACGACGACTACTTCATCGAGCGGTCGCTGTATCCGAATGTCGATTTCTACTCGGGAATTCTCTACCGGGAAATAGGCATTCCCACAAACATGTTCACCGTACTTTTTGCGATGGGAAGAATGCCCGGATGGATAGCGCAATGGAAGGAAATGCACGACTCTATTCCTTTTCGGATCGGACGCCCGCGGCAGATATACACCGGGGTCACAAAAGCGCACTATAAGCCGGTCGAACAACGATAAGACCGGCTCAGAAGTTGACCGATGCGGAAAGACCCGCAAACAGCGCACCATCCCAGTTTGCCAGCGGCGCAATCGCATACGAGCCGCTCAACTCATCTCCGTTATCTATCGAAAACGGAGTACTCTGGCTGTGTATGAATTCGATTATTCTGACGGCAAGTGCGGCTGAAGCAAACGCATAGCCCCTTACGCGATAACGCTCATTTTCAGAATCGGAACGCCCCTTTTCGGGCAGGAGGCAGTAGAGGCTGGCAAACAGCAAAGCCGCATCAGTATGAAAATACACATAGCCCCATGCTCGCTCTCCCCTGTAGAAGAACCCGCCACCTGAACCGAGCAGCGCCAACGCGGTTGCGGTCGCTTCATTTCCCGCCCAGGGAAGCAGCGGATCAAACGAGGCGGCCTGCTGCATGGAGTAATGCGAAATCGAATCGGCATATAACGAGGATCCCGCGGAAAGGAAATAATACCACATAAAGGCGTTTGCGGCCTGGTTGTATCTCGTCGGGTGCCTGCCTCTGTCTTCAAGTTTATCCGGACTTCTGAAAAAACCATCGGTCGCGACACAAAGCCAGGGGGTATTGTTCAGCCCCCAAAGCCCGAGTCCGCCGAAATCGGAGACTGTATAATAGGAGACGGGTGAGGCAAGCGGCGCCATCAGGCTTACCAGCGGTGTCGCAACGGCGGTATAGAGCGCCTGTTCTGTCGAAGAGGGGGGAAGTACCATTTCCTTTTTTCGCCCGTGATAGTAGTCGTCAAGAAAGTCGGCTTCCTGACGGTAATCGAGCAGAAGGTAACCCGCCGAAGCGGACTGAAGTTTTCCATTTTTTACGCTTATTGTGCCGAAAGGTGACGAATCGGATTTCGCCGAATAAAGCGGATAACTGCCATCTGTTAGCAATGCATCAGGAATTTTATCGGCAGATACAAAATGACGGAAATCTCGAAACAGCCCCGAAAGAAAGCGGGCCGTATGCTCCTCGACGATCAGTGTTGTGGAAGTGCCGCTTTTTCCGAAACGCATGAGCGCGCGGTAGGCCCCGACTCGATCTCCCTTATGCGGCGCGTCGTAACACAGCGCATACAGCGATATGACACAGCGGCCGCCGCTGTCATCTACCGAGCCGGTGACAATGACGGGAATATCGGCCATTTCGGCGAATCGGGTAAGCGCGGCATCATCAGTATACCCGTTTTGTGCAAGGGCATCGATCACATTTTGAGAGTTGACCAGATCAATTTTTTTTGACGATTGGATAATTGAGTCAAAATGAGAAGCGAACAGCTGCGCAACGAGTTTTGCCCTGGCGGAATTGTATTTTAATTCGGTTCTGGCCATCTGGGGTTTGATGCTGAAATACGAAGGGGGGGATATTTCAGTATGTATTTCACCTTCATTTTCGGCTGCAAACAAATGCACTGAAATAAGCAGAAGAAAAACCGCCAGTGTTATTTTCGGCAGACTGCGAACAAAAGAAGCCCGCTCACGCAGAACAGGGTTAGTTTCCTTTTTCTGTTTGATTGTATTGCCCTTTTCAATTGTCAGTGATCTGTTCTTCAACGATTATCGCTCAAATCAGGTTAAGAGTTACGGGATAGCCGACAATGCGAACGGGGATTATACCGTCTCATGAGTGCATCCCGGTGCCCCGCTTTTGTCAAGCAGTTGTGAAAGATTATAGCATTTCACGATTGGAAGAAACGGAACTGTGCCACGAAATATCTTTCAATTGTTGATAAACTGATAAGAAAAGATATTTCTACACAGTTCCATTTTCTTTTATTCAACCGTGAAATGCTATAATAAAATGTAAGCGACCGGCCCGGTTCGTATCCCCCCGCAAATGGAAAAGAATGATAGACACACAGACGGGCATTTTGTACTTTATTGTTGACCAAAGCCGGCGGACATGGTAAAAGCATTGACTGTAACTACCGCGTAAAAGAAGGGCTATGTATGGCTTTTGAACGACTGACGGCCTCTCTTTCAGAGAAAACCGATTCATCACTCGAGTACGATCTTCGCGAACCGCCGATGTACCGGGTGATTATGCACAACGATCACTACACGACGATGGATTTCGTCGTGGAAGTGTTACAGAAGGTTTTTCACAAGAGCACTCTTGAGGCATCGGCACTAATGATGCAGATTCACCGCAGCGGTTCGGCTCAGTGCGGAGTGTTCGTTTATGATGTCGCAGCAACAAAAGTCGCACGGGTTCACCGCATGGCCAAGGAACAGGGTTTTCCCCTGCGTTGCACAATCGAAGAGGAATAAATGAAAATAAATTACGAACTTGAACTGATATTGAAATCGGCCTTTCAGGAGGCCATACACCGCAAACATGAATATATCGCCCCGGAACATGTTCTCTACACCTCTCTTTTTTTCAACAGCGGCGCCTCAATAATTGAGAATTGCGGCGGCGATGTCGAGCTGATGAAGAAGGAACTGGAACAATACTTCGACACGAAACTGCCGCATTTTGACGACGGATCGATCATTGAACCGGAAGAGACGATAGCCTTTCAGAACAGCATGCAGCGGGCCTACCTGCATGTGGAAAGCGCCCACAAAGCCGAAATAGATCTGGGCGACATCTACGTCTCGATTTTTGATGAAAACGATTCTTTTGCCCGCTACCTGTTTGAAAAACAGGGTATCAGCCGACTCGACATTCTCGAATATATCTCGCATAACGCTGATGTCTTCGAGGACAATCGCGAAAGAAAAGAAGTGTATACGCACGATGCCGAGAAGACCGGACCGCAAAAAGCGCTTGAGCTTTTCACCGTTAACCTGACGGAAAAAGCGAAACGGGGAGAGATTGACCCGCTGATCGGCAGAGACAAAATACTGAAACGGACAATGCAGGTTCTCTGCAGACGATTGAAAAACAATCCGGTTCACGTCGGTGAACCGGGTGTCGGGAAAACTGCGATCACCGAGGGTCTGGCCGCAATGATCGCCGAGGAGAAAGTGCCGGAAATTCTCAAGGGTACGACCATCTATTCGCTCGATCTGGGCTCGCTTCTTGCGGGGACCAAGTTTCGCGGTGACTTTGAAGACCGTCTGAAAAAAGTCATATCGGAGCTTGAGAAAATCGACAAGGTCATCGTTTTTATCGACGAGATTCACAATCTTGTCGGGGCGGGATCGGTCAGCGGCAGTTCGATGGACGCTTCAAATCTGCTTAAGCCTGCACTCGCAAGCGGCAAGATTCGCTGTATCGGATCGACAACATTCGACGAGTACCGGAAATATTTCGAAAAAGACAAAGCCCTCTCACGGCGTTTTCAGAAAATCGTGATTCCCGAACCGACAAACGAGGAAACCCTCGAAATTCTGCAGGGACTCAAAGGTCACTACGAAGAACATCATCATGTCACCTATACCGAAGAAGCGCTGAAAAGCGCCGTATCGCTTTCCGCAAAATATCTGCACGAACGTTTTCTTCCCGACAAGGCAATAGATCTTGTCGATGAGGCTGGCGCCTATTCGCAGCTGCATAATTTCGGAGAAGACCGGGCCATTATCGGCGAGCGTGAAATCGAGGCTGTCGTTTCACTAATGACAAAGATTCCCGAAGCGAATATCACCGAAAACGAGGCTTCGCGTCTGTCGCATCTGCGCGAGCGTCTCAAAAGCGCCATCTTCGGACAGGATCACGCCATCGACGAAATTGTTTCGGCAATTATGCGCTCGCAGGCCGGTTTTACCGATGAATCAAAACCGGTCGCCTCACTTCTGTTTGTTGGTCCCACCGGGGTGGGAAAGACCGAACTCGCCCGTCAGCTTTCTCTCACGCTCGGGATCGAACTGCACCGATTTGACATGAGCGAGTACCAGGAAAAGCATACCGTCGCGCGCCTCATCGGCGCACCTCCTGGATACGTAGGTTATGAAGAAGGCGGACAATTGACCGAAGCGGTTCGAAAGACTCCGCACTGCGTACTGCTGCTTGATGAAATAGAGAAGGCGCATCCCGATATTTTTAATACTCTTCTGCAGGTGATGGATCACGCATCGCTTACCGACAATAACGGCAAGCATGCCGATTTTCGCAACGTCATCATCATCATGACTTCAAATGCCGGTGCACGTGATCTGGCCAAAAACGCTCTCGGCTTTACTCACGAGCAGAATACCGGAGCGATTACTGACGCTATAAAAAACTACTTTACCCCTGAGTTTCGTAACCGCCTTGATGCAACGATCACCTTCAATTCTCTGGCACAGGAGATGGTGCTTAAAATTGTCGACAAAGAGATTGCCCTTTTCAATGAAAAACTTTCGGAACGTGCGGTGCAGCTTGAACTGACCGATGCCTGCAGACAGTGGATTCTCGACAAAGGCTACTCGCCCGAATTCGGAGCCAGAGAGATCGCGCGTGTTGTGCAGCAGCATTTCAAAAAAGCTCTGGCCGAAGAAGTGATTTTTGGCAAACTTGCCAAGGGGGGAAAGGTTATCGGCGATATCAAAGACGGGGAGATAAGCTTTACTTTTGTATGATTTTTGAGATTGGACTGGAAACACCTTTCCCCCCTGTGGAACTTGCGGAGGATAACGGGCTTCTTGCGGTCGGAGGTGATCTTTCCACTGCAAGGCTGATCAAAGCCTACAGTTCGGGTATTTTCCCCTGGTTCAACAGAGACGACCCCATTTTGTGGTGGTCACCTGATCCGCGATTTGTCATTTTTCCAAACGAAGTTGTTTATTCCAAATCGATGCGCAAAATTCTGCGTGATAAGGTATTTCATATCACCGCCGACTTCGCGTTCAACAAGGTCATTGCGGCATGCAGTGCGGCTAAACGGAAAAATCAGCCGGGCACATGGATAACCGATGATATGGCGGATGCCTATACCAAACTGTACCGTTCGGGTTTCGCACATTCCTTTGAAGCCTGGCAAAACGGCGAACTCGTCGGCGGGCTCTACGGAGTTTCACTGGGAAGGATTTTTTTCGGTGAATCGATGTTCTCGAATACAAGCAACGCTTCGAAGGCCGCATTTTTGTCGATGGTCAGTTTTCTCAAATTTAAAGATTTTGATCTTATCGATTCTCAAGTCTACACCGCTCACCTTGAAAGTCTCGGTGCCAGAATGATCGCCAGACAGGAGTATCTGGCGATTCTCAGCCAATCGCTTCTGCATGATTCTCTTTCCGGCAGCTGGTGTGATCTTTTTGCGTCTTTCTGCTGTTGCTGACTAGTCTTTGCTGTTTTCGCCCCTTTTTTTTACGTTTGTTTTCTCAACTTGCCACGTAACAGTCCATAAACCGAGATTTTCCATGTCGTTATGTCTCATGTGATGTTTGTAATCAACGTAGTTATGCGATATTTTCCCTTTATTCTTAAATTCCCATACAACTTCATCAAGATAGAGTCCAAGAGCAATTGTCACCATCTTCGAAACAGATAAACGACAAAAGACCCTAAAATTAACGGCAATATTATACACATCAACATCAAAAACGATATTGGTAATACAATACCCCGCCCCCTTCGGCTGATACTCGACAAGATGATTGACGAGCGAAGACTTCAGGCGAAGGGGATGAGCGGCAAAAAATTTTCGCAGGCACAGGCAGATCAGAACAGAATTACCGATCTTGCATTTGTCAGCCGAAGCAACGAGATTCGGAATATCAATATCCCGCAAATTGACAGATGTTCTCATGGCAGATACCTCCGCCAGTAAGACGTTTGAAAAAAAGAAAATGAGAAAATTTTAAATCTTTTTTCAGAAAAATGGCGGGCACGCAGTCAGCAAAATTGTTATACAGGAGCAAAGACCTCAGTATGCCGAAAAAACTATAACTCGATCACAGAAACCGGCTCTGCAGTTTCAGCATAAGCCGCACGGGAGGCGCGGGGAGCGCGCATTTGTTCGTTAAGACCCTCGCCCGCCTCATTATTACTTGCAGCATCGGGACGAATACGCTCGGTAAGAGCACGCGAGCTTGATTCTTTCCAGCGAAGGGCGAAGTCACGGTAGCGCCCGACGGGATAGCGCTCCAGATAATTGCTGAACTCGCGAGCGGCGAGGTCGTATTTTTTCAGCATGTAGTATGAACAGCCGATCTTCACCATGGAATCTTCGTCTTTATGGCGCCAGCGGTTCGAAAGCGTTTTGTTAAACCAGTCTATGGC
>JAEWVL010000146.1 GCA_023396665.1 Spirochaetota bacterium | reverse complement strand
GCCGATAGAAACGCCCGCTCTGCGTGCAACATCCTTAATCGTAGCCAATATCATTTCCCCGAAACACAAATCTGACAGATATTGCGGTATAACTATTTTTTAAACAAGCAATTTCGAAGCCCCAGCTCATTATTTGAAAAGCCAGAATCTGGAAAAAATTTCGGATTATGCCAAGGCTCGATTGCGTGTACGATAACGCAACTTCATTTATTTATCAAGTCTTTTTTCTATTATTCTTCATTTTGCGCAATTCTCCATTATTTGGTGTCTTTTATGTGTGCTGTTATCGAGGGGGGATGATACTGATTTTACTATTTTTACACTTGCGTCGTATACGATTTTTAACGCCCAAGCGGGAGATCCAGTCAGTTCGCATGAATAGTGTATACTGGAAACACGTAAATATTACTCATGGCGGGTAATTAATGCTTGAAACAGTCTAATTTTATACAGATCATATACTTATTGTTACAACGATATGCAACTCCCCTGCAATAAGAATTCGACAAAACTTTTTCCACAGCACCGGAGCTCCTGTTAACGTTATATCCCGGTAATCAAGGAGATCTGCAATGAAAAATAAATTCAGAGACATGTGCATTGTATTAGTACTGTTTATCCCCGTTTTGTTTTGCTTATCTTGTGAAAGCGACACCGACAACACTGGCAAATCGTTAAACCAGGAAGACCTGGATAACTACGTTGCATTTGCCTACTCCAGAGCGTTTTGGTTTATCTGGAACCAGAATATCGCGGGCACCAGTACCGGAGCTAAAGATTTCACCGCATCAGGATCGGTCGGAGGTTCGGTTCACGTGACCGGCTCTGCCGGTGTCGATGGTAACGGCATAAATACTTTTGACCTTAGTTTTGCCATGACAGATTATGCTAACTCAACTGAAGACACTAGTGTCGCATTTACCGGGACGGTGAACTGCAAGGGCTCTTTTAAAAATGAGGGCGGAGGCGATGATTATACGACCATTGCGCACACATCGGAGCATATTAGCTATTCAGGTCGTGTCGATACCGACGATACGGACACGAAAGTGGAAGACAGCGGATATCTTGGCATAAGTGAGACCGCAAACGATCTGTCTGGAACGATTTGCGGCAGAGATTTCGGTTATTCATTCTAACAGGATTCGGCTTGCTTAGATCTGCAGCGTTAAAATGACAAAACGACAAGGGTTGGCATTTACGCTCTGATCGCTTTTGCGAATTTATCGCGCGATGGTTGAACACCGGGAAAAACATGTACGAAATAAAGCGAAATAATGCATAATCAAAACAATTCCCGATATTTTCTGCGTACCTTTTCAAAATTGCCGTCAATGACCGAAGCGCGAATCTCGTTCATCATCTTTTTCATGAAATACAGATTATGCCAGGTGTTGTACACCAGCGCGGCAATCTCTCCCACTCGGAAAATATGGCGCAGATAGGCCTTGCTGAAGTTGCGACACACATAGCAATCGCAGTGCGGATCAAGCGGGCTTTTGTCGTTTTCGAAAGCCGCGTTGCGAATATTGACCCTCCCCTGCGAAGTGTATAGAGTGCCGTTGCGTGCGATGCGCGTCGGCATGACACAGTCGAACATATCAACCCCGTGCGCAACCGATTCGACTATTTCCGCCGGGCTGCCGACACCCATCATGTATCGGGGTTTATCGTCGGGTAACAAGCCCGCGGTCAATTCGGATATCTCTACATACTCCTGCTTGCTCTCTCCCACAGAAAGACCGCCGATCGCGTATCCTGGAAAATCAAGATCTATCAGTTTGAGCGCACAGTCCCTGCGCAGCGCGGGATAGGTACTGCCCTGCACGATGCCGAAGGCAGCCTGACGCTCTTTGTCAAAGGTTTCGTAGTATTCGCGAGCCTGCGCCGCCCACGCCAGCGTTCTGGCAACAGCCGCAGCTGCCCGTTTTTCGTCGGCGGGATACTCGATACACTGATCCAGAAGCATCATAATGTCAGAACCGATTACGCGCTGTATGTCGAGCACCGAAAGCGGCGTAAAAAGATGCTTTGACCCGTCAAGATGAGAGCGGAATTCGACACCATGCTCGCGCACCTTGCAGAGATCCGATAGCGAAAAAACCTGAAAACCACCCGAATCAGTAAGAATATTGCGTTTCCATTGCATAAATTCGTGCAGTCCGCCGGCATTTTCCAGGACGGAGGTTCCGGGACGTATATAGAGATGATAGGTATTGGCCAGAATGATCTCGAAATCCATCTGTTCGAGCGCAAAATGCGGAAGTGCCCGTATGGCGCCGCGCGTGGCGACTGGCATGAACACGGGAGTATGTATCTCGCCATGTGCGAGTTTCAGTACTCCGGCACGAGCCTTTGACGAAAGCTCACGATTTGTAACGGTAAATTGCATATTGGAATCTCTGTTTTAATTTCTTCCCGAAACGGGAATGGTTCCAATGACAATACAACCGAGCTTTTGTCAAACGAAGTGCGGCGAAGCGGTTAGAATCAAAAAGACTCAGAGCTGGTAGCGCAATCCCAGTAGTGCGGAAACGTCAGTTCTGTTACCGAGATTGACCGCAGTTTCAAAAAGCAGTTTCGCACCCTGCAGGTCAAACTCGATGCCGGTGCTGAAATAGGGGGTAAGCGGAAAAGGGGTATAGACGGATGTGGACTCGTAATCGAGTTCTACAAGGTAATCCTCTTTGTTATTGAAGCCGTTGCCGATCTGCGCATCAAGTGAGTTATCAGTGGCATACAGATATCCGTTAGTATCGGCGTCAACCCCCACCCAACTGTAACCGAGCAATGCGCCAAACCCGCTATAAAATGAGATGAAACGCATAGATGTGAAATACGCAATACAGTCAAAAGCGCCTGAACACTGTATCCAGCGTGTTTGCGCGGTCAAAGTTCCTTTCATCTTCGCGTCTATAGCCGTTATATCTCCGTTTCCGGGATCAATCCCGATCTGTTCAACATCGAGTTTGTAGTCGTTTTTAATCAGGGAACTGCCGTTCATGATATCAACAGAGCTTCCCAGGGTAATCCCCTCAAAATCAAATATAAAGGGGATAAGCTCTTTGCGTTCAAAAAATTTACGGCGGTACTTCGCACCGAGCTGAAATTCTCCCAGCGATTTAACCTTGGCATCGAGAACAGTCGGCTGCTGTCCCGTCACCACCATATCGAATATCGTCAGTTTCACCGTAAGATCACTGTCTTTCGACAGAGGCATACCCGCATGCAGACTCAAAATGGGAGCAGCCAGCGGATATTTATTTTTGTTTTCTTCGGCATCATCGAGAAAGCCCATGTTGGCGAAACTGCCCCCCATGCTGACACCGAATTCATAACGCCCGATGTGCGGTGTTCCGTTCGCATATCCCATAATATTGGAGAACAAAAGGGCGGAGGCAAGCGCCGGCCCGTTATTATCAAGCTGATCACCATACTGATCCGAGAGTTTGTCTGTCTCGCCCTCAGCGAGCCTGATATCAGGGAAAAGGGGGTTTTCGGTTGGAGTTATTTTTATACCACCGCACAAGGGCAGAGAAAACAGGATGAGAACAACTACTGTGATA
>JAEWVL010000060.1 GCA_023396665.1 Spirochaetota bacterium | reverse complement strand
GCGCTCAAGAGCTGGCTGTACAATGAAATTTGTGCGCTGCTCCACATTTGCCCATTGCGAATCTGATATGGAAACAGGCTTATTGCACAATAAATAATATCTGGAAACCAGAGGCTGCCCCACATAAACCGCTGAAGCGGATAGAGACTTCTCTGTCAAAAAATACGGTTCGGCTTCCTCGTCCTCCATAAAGAGCTCATCGAGCAAGGGATTATTGAATCTGCGACCTTGTTGTGCGGGAGCGGCACGTTTCTCTGCAGTGATCGAAATCGGTTCTGTTTGCTCTTCTGTACCATCGACTTCGATACGTATAGGGGGGATATGTATCACACCCTCTTTCCGAACACGCACCGTGTATTGAAGAACAATACTTGAAGAATTACGGCCATTAACACTTTGAAAAGACCTCATTGTTCCAGAAAAAACAATTTCCGCATCTTCGAGTTGCGGAAGATCCATAGGCCTGGCTGATGAAGCACCCTCTGCAGAAATCTGGATAATAACACTTTCTCCGACACCAATCACATCAGAAGACACATCCACACGTATTGACGCAAAAAGGCAATTACCTGAAAGGCACATCAGGCAACCTATTATGATCAGCAGGAATCTACCAGTCCTTTTCAAGACGTCTCTCCCCGAAAGATCCTTTTTTTCTTTCAACCGGTCTCTGTTTAAGTGATTTCAGCAGATTCATCACCTGAGTCATCTCCATTTGATCTTGAGACTGTCCTTCAGTTGCCGTCTGATTCTTCGATTCTTCAGAGGTTTGTTTTTTGTCATCAGCGCTTGTGCGGTCACTGTCATTGCCAGTTTGGTCATCATTGTTTCCGGGCTGAGAAGAGCTCTTTTGATTCTTTTCATCCTGTTGTTTTTTTTGCTCATTGAACAGATATTCAATGTTTCGTTTCGCCTTGAGGTAATCCGGGTCAATCTTGAGAGCATTTACATATGCTTCCAAAGCATGTTCATAATCCCCCTTCGCAGCATAGGTATTACCGATATTGAAAAATGCCTTCTTTTGCAGTTCATTGTTGCCGGTCTTGATCGATCGTTCAAAACTGGTAATAGCCTCATCATAACGCCCCGCTTTATACAAGGCTGCGCCCTGATTGAATGCAAGGCTGTCTTTTGATTTTTCAGAAGGGGCATATTTTTCAGCCCCAACATAATCATCGAGCGCCTGTTCAAAATTACCCGAATCATATGCAGAATTCCCCTTTCTGACCGAATCGGCAAAAGGATCCAGAAAACCTGACAAAGTCACTATGCAAATCAGAGCAATCGTGTATCTCATAAGCGTACTCTTCTCGAGGTAAATAACAATTCTCCGAGCAATACTATCACAACAAGAAACGAGAAAAAATAATATTTTTCATCAGCCACTTCGATATATCTATCGGTCAGGGAATTACCCTCCTGTGAAGTTCTGCCTCCGCCAAGTTCGTTGAGTCCGGAAAATGATCTGTCAAGATCAATAAATTTGCCTGAAGTTGATGTTGAAAGCGATTTAAGAAATGAACGGTCAGCAGCGGAAGTAATGGCTTTTCCGGAGCTATCCTCCATGAATGACTTTGTGTCTGCCGGAGAGAGAGGAATCGGCTGAGGTTCCTGGGAACCGATTGCAGCAGTGAATACGCTAATATCATTTTTTTTTGCCAGATGAACTATTTTTTGTACCGAAAGCTCGTGTTCTTCGCCGTCTGTAATAAGCAGGACTACACGATGCGTGATGCTTTTCTTGTCAAACACTCTGGCAGCTTCTTCGATTGCCGCCGAAACATTAGTACCTTGTAATTGTATTGAATCAACAGAGGCGGAATCAAGAAACATTTTGAAAGCTCCCTTATCGGTAGTCAGCGGAGTCTGCATAAAAGCATCACCGGCAAACAATACAAGTCCTGCTCTACCGTTAAAATTGCTCACCGCATACATCGCTGCACGTTTGGCTCTGTCAAGACGTGTCTCATTATTTTCTCTGACCAGCATACTTCTGGATACATCAAGTGCCACTATCAAATCCGCATTTCGTGATTGTACCCTTTGCAGATGCGTTCCCCACCGGGGTTTCAGAATCAGTAAAGAAAAAGAAATGATAATGGAAACAATTAGAATAAAATGAATCGATAAATGTATATAGTATTTCTTTATGTTTATTATTTTATTAAAATATTTATTAACTGCATAAATACGCAAAACAAAATAACAGAGTGTCAGGAATAAAAAAAACAGAGCGCCCAGCACTATATGCGCAATCAGATCTGTATTTCCGAAAGTCATTGTTCTACCGTTATCCCCGTTATGGTATCTTTCTCAAAATAAATGCTCGAACGAAAAATTCAATTATAAATAATAGTACCGCAGCTACGACATAAGGATAAAAACTATCAGAAAACTCACTGGAAGTTCTAATCTCATAATCGCTTTTTTCAAGTCTGTCAATTTCATCCAATGTTCTTCTGAATTCATCAGAGGAGCCGGCCAAAAAGTATCTGCCGCCTGTTATATCACTAAGAGCCTGCATGGTTTTAATATCAAAGCTTTGCTGTGAGCGATGGGCTCCCTGAAATTGCCCACGGGGGATAACTATAGTAAAAATACCCTCTGTTCCTATTCCAATCACATAAATCCGTATTCCCAGTTTGGCACAAGCTTCAGCTGCTGTTTCGGGAAGAATGGCCCCTCTGTTGTTTTCACCATCTGTAATTAATAGAATAATTTTTGACGCGGCATCAGAATCGGAAAGACGCGCCGCTGCCAAACCGAGCGCATTTCCAATCGCGGTTCCGTTCATATCTTCTGAAACAATATCAAAATCAACTTCATCAATAAGATCGTTAATTATTTCATGATCAGAGGTCAAAGGACACTGTAAAAATGCCTCCCCTGAAAAAACAACAATTCCCAATCTGTCATTGACTCTTTTCAGTACAAAGTCTTTGACTACTTCTTTGGCAACTGACAATCTGTTCGGTACAAAATCGATTCCCAGCATTGACAGGGAGATATCCTGCACCAGCATTATATCAATACCATGTGATGTTACATCTGTATATGTAACCCTGGTTCCGGGTCGGGCAAGTGAGAGTATCAAAAGAGCGATCGAGGCAAAGCGAAGTATTGGAAGCATTGAATATATTCTTGAACTGATACTCTTTTGGGGTGTAACCAGTGTTTGTGAAGAAAGTGGAACGGCGATAGATCTTGTATTCAATTTGAATAAAAAGAACAATACAGCTATCACTGCAAGCGGTAAAAGCGACAACAAAATATATGGATGTTGAAAATCAGGCATTGCCGCCCCCGATACAAACAAGTTCATCCACCAATTTCAATGTATCCTTGAAATTGATACGAGTGGTTTCCTCTTGCGGACGAAGCTCGGCAAATTTTGCCAAATCCCAGAGAAAAACTATTTTTCTGATACGTTCGATAAGAACGGGTCCGATATTAAACCCGCTCAATAGCAAGAGAAGCTCGTCACTTGTCAATTCGAGAGCATTGCATCTATAATAATGTGAAACAAATCGTCTGAATAGAACAGACAAACGCATCATGTGTTCTTCAACATTTCCCGTTTCAATCAAATTCTCAGTATATAGCGCCATCGCTTCTTTTTTGAAGTCAGCGTAGGGGTCTTCAGGAATTGTTTTATTTTTGACATGTTTTTTAATACGCTTAAATACCCAATATGACACAAATGCCAAAACAAAAATAAAAAGAACTAGCAGAATAAGGCGGGTATAGTTACCACTCAGTTCAAGCGGCCGTTCAATATCTTC
>JAEWVL010000003.1 GCA_023396665.1 Spirochaetota bacterium | reverse complement strand
GTTATATACGGGGGGATACCTTATGGCTTTGATCATAATGATTCTGTTTATTATACTCGCACTGATATCGCTCGTGTCGGCAGTGTTCTTCGCTATCGATTATGCCCGTGCGAGCAATGTGCGTTTCGTTGACACGAAGGACACGCCCCTGCCTCGATCTATCGTGTCGTCGCAGCAGGCACAGAGCGATACGCTTGCGGGTTACTCGCTCAGTTCATCCGTCAGCATCTCGAAGACGCGTGGAAAAGAAGCGGGTTTTTCATTTTCCCTAAAACCCGAACAGCTGCGTGCCGGCTTACAGGCGAAGGATGCGCTCATTATAAGGCAGTTTGCCGTTCTTTCGGGCTTCGTGCTGTTTACAGTGTTTACCTTTGCCGCAATCGGATGCGCGATCGTGCTCGCGGGAAACGCAGTTACGGGAATGGTGTTTTGTATTGCAGCTCTCGTTTTCATCTTGATTTATTTCTATCAGCTTATGTATGGAAGAAGCCCCGCAAAACAGGATGAAGAAAAATAATGATAAGTGAACGACTGAAGAAACAGCTCGATTTCATAATCGAAGCCGACAAAATCAAGAACATCATGCGAAAGACGAAACTCTTTGACGGCGGGCGTTATGAAAACGACGCCGAGCACTCGTGGTCGCTGTGCCTCATGGCGATGGTGCTTGCCGAACACGCGAACTTTGAGGTCGATGTGCTTAAGGTGATGAAGATGGTGACGATACACGATGTGATCGAAGTCTATTGCGGCGATACCTTCTTGTACGCAAAGGAGCGTGACGATGTTCACGAGAAAGAGGATGCCGCCGCCAGAAAAATCTTCGGTATGCTTGATCAGGATCAGGCCGATGAGCTGTATTCGCTCTGGTGCGAATTCGAGGCTCGTGAAACAAACGAAGCGAAATTCGCCTCGGCGCTTGATCGTCTCGAACCGACCCTGCAGAACTACAAAAATGAAGGCTTCACCTGGAAACAGAATTCCGTAATAAAGCCGATGGTAATCGCAAAAAACAGGCAGATCGATGAGGGTTCGAACATGCTGTGGTCCTATGTCGAAACCATGCTCGACGAATGTGTGGCGAAGGGCTATCTGTCCGAAAACAAATAAAGGCCGGAACAGTCTTCTGCCCCGGCCAGTGCTTGTCTGCAATAAAGATCAGAAATTGTAGCGGACGTTCGCGTAGATCATGCGTCTGTCCTCGAACATTGCCGTGTACTCGTCGTCGTTGGCGATAAAGTACCACAAGCCCATAGATGCCGTCAGTCCGATCTTGAAATCGTATAATGCTTCGGCGTTAAACGAGAGACCGGGCTTTTTCTCCCGAAGACAGGTCATGCTTTGCAGCTTCAGCGTGAGAGCTTCATCGAGATATTTGTCTTCGATTCGCACTAACAGAATATCGCTTTGCAGCACAGCCTCCACTCCCGATTCGCGCAGATAGCGTGCCTGCATCCATTCGGCGTAGATCATTCCGTAGTTTCCCCACAGATTGTAATCGAAGCCGGCGCTGTACGAGGCGAAAGGACGCCTCGTAGCATCCTGAATTGCCGCACTGCCCTGTTCGGCGGCCCGGGCGTAGATGGCGCCGAAATTATCTTCGCTTGCCTTGCGCACTGCCGTCATGTCATGTGAAAAAGCCGCCTCGGCCCTGAGGTTCCACTTGTCGACGGCGAAGGACAGGTCTGCGCCGAATGCGTTGACGTGTTGCCGCACTTCTCCCGCTTCGACAAAGGTATCGCCGCTTTCGTCGGTGACGAGTTTCGTCCCGTAGAGAAGAAGGTTCTGTATGCCGTTGTAATAGACCAGATGCCAGTCGAAGATGCCGCTGGTGCCTCCGGCCCGAATACCGAAAGACGACTTGTCGAGCGCCGTTTCCGTTTGTTGCGTTGCGTAACGTGTATCGAGTGTGCCGGCCGGTGTTTCGATCGCTTGCGGTGTCTGTGCGAAAAAACCGGCGGGCGCAAGCGCGCTCTCGGTAACAGGCCGCAAGGCCGCTTCGATACCGTAGTCGCCGAAGATGTATTTTAGTGATATGGCGTATACGCCGCTGTAACGGTCGTCGAGATCGCGCGAAAACGCCTCACGAAGATCGGGCCGGTCAATGAAATTGCTCGGCTGAAAAGTGTCGCCAGCCCCCCAGAGAAAGCGCTGTTTACCGGCACACCATCGCAGAGTCTTTCCCCCGCGAATGTTGAGTTCGACCGCTTCGATCGTGTTTGTTTCGCGTGTTTCGAACGCAGATCCGCTGTTTGCGAAGTAGTCAAGATCGGCGAACAGCGTATAGTTGCTGATACGGTATTCTGGCTTTACCTTGATGCGCCCGCCGCATTCGCTTATTTCGCTTTTGTCAAAGGGGCGAAGCGATGCCGAGCCTGCGGCTTCAACGAAGCCGCTCACAGAAAAACCGGAGTCATCCGAAACATCACCCGCCTGATTGTTATCCTGCGCTGCGCTCATCGCTTCTGCGGGCGCATCAAGCGCGGGTTCAATATCCTGTGCAAGGGCAGGGCTTGCGCAAATTGCTGACATGAGTGTGATGGTTGAGGCCAGTTTGCTGATTTTCATGGTGATCCCCCCCTCAAAGGCCTTCCTGTGTGAGATTTCTGTCGTTAACAGAACCGTTGAGCGTCACCTGCGTTACCTGAAGCACACTCGTACCCTTGCCGTCGCTGCGTTCCATGGTGAGCCTGTGCGGAAGCGCTATTCCCGAGATTATCCTGTATTCTGAGAAGGTGAGTGTCTTCGTATGCAGATCATTTTCGTAAAATTGCACCCGATAGACGAGATAGTCGGCCTTGCCGACATATATGATCTTTCTTGAATAAACCTTCTGACCGCGTTTTTTTACCGATTCGATTTTGTAACAGCTGGTACCGTTACAGCTTTCTTCGCCGATCAGACGGTAGTCGTAGTCTTCGATGTAGCTGGTCGCGATATCGTCGTAGTAGAAGTGCGAATTCATCCAGGGCTTGTTTTTTTCCGATGAGGCGATCTTTCTCACTTTTCCGCTCGAAAGTTTTATCCATTGCTGGTTGTCCTCTCCTGGAATGTCCCATGAGAGAAATTCCATCTTTGTCGGAAAACTTACGCTGATTCGGCTTCTTTTTTTACGGTCGTATTTCTTCGATATGGTGCTGAATTCCTTTTTCTCGCTTCTTCCCGCTTTGGTTATGGTAAGCACCGAACGTTGTGCGACCGTCTGCGCTTCGGGCAGGGCGTCGTTTTTCTGCATGATGGTGAGCGCATCTTCGGCGAATAGCAGCGATGTAGCGATAATAAACAGTCCGGCTGTTGCGGTCTTCAGTAAAAATTTCATTGTGAACCTCTCGTTAAGAATATTTACGGTGGCAGCGCCGGGTAGCGCCGCCGCCATTTGTGTGCCGAATGTTATTTTTCGGGGCGGCAGAATCGGCTTGCCCTGCCTGCCTCCGTTTTTCAGGCGACCAGCTCTTTGTTGCCGTTTTGCGTGCGCCCGTTTTTCTTTTTGGTAAAATCTGTCTTGAGAACCAGCATCAATGGCGGCAGAACAAACAGTGCCGCAACAGTGGTAACGATCATATTAATAGATACGAGCCAGCCCAGATAGTAAAGTGCCTTGAACTGCGAGAGCATCAGAACCGAGAATCCGAAAATGAGCGCAATCGAGGTGTATACGATCGCAAGTCCGGCTTCATGATACGAGTGCTGCACGGCTTCCCTGAGGGTTTTTCCTTCGAGAACATTCGCCCGAACCGTTTTAAGCATGTGAATCGTGTCATCGACACCGATGCCGATGGTAAGCGAGGCGATGATCGACTTGGCGATATCGAGCGGTATGTCCAGATAGCCCATAAGCCCGTACGATACGATGACGCTGCACGAGATCGGAACCAGAGAGGCAATAGAGGCTTTTCCGTTACGAAACAGCAGCAAGATCACCCCTGCGATGATGAGCAGTGTCAGAGCGATGGTGATAAATTGTCCCTTCGCGACAAGCCTGTTGAGCACACCGAAATTAATCGGTTGTCCCGAGATCGCGTAATCGAACTGCGAGAAATAGGGATCCGCTTCAATATGTTCGCGAAGTGCCTTGACACCGCGTTCAAGTGTATGCGATGAGTAGACCTTTCCCTCGAAAGTGCCCGATTTGATAAAGATATTCGCCGTACGAAAAGCCGGATCGACGAAGCGTTCCATCGAATCGATGCGTCCGTCAGAATCGCGATCCTCTCCGCTGTAGATCATCAGATAATCTTCCACATCTGCGTTGCTTTCGGGTACCGCGTACGCCGCCTGATCGTCACCGTTAAGCGCCTTGTTCATGCGTTTGATAATGTCGGTGAAAGAGAAGGCCGAGAGAAACTGATAGTTGTCGCGGTTCTCCTGCGAGACGCTCCATTGTGCTAGCTCGTCCATCTTTTTCAGAAAAGTCACATCCTTAACGCCGCCCTCGTGTCCCGTATCGATGCTCAGGTTGATCGCCAGAGAGCCGTGCAGCGCGTTGCTAACCTTGTGGTCGGCTTTCACGATGTACGAATCATCCTTGAAATTGTAAAGGGGCGAATTTTCTATGCGAAGATGTGTGATGCCGAATGCGCACAAGGCGATGACGGCGAAGGCAAGTGCGAGAGCCGTTCGCGGGTGTCCCAGGCAGATCGCTCCCGTTTTTTCAATCATGCGAAGCAGCAGCGGTTCTTCCGGCCTTTGTTTGTGCGCATTGGCGTATTTTCTATCACCCGGCACTTTCATCAGAGAAAGTGATGCGGGGATAAGTGCTGTTGTAATAATCATCGAGAACAGGGTTCCGCTTGCCGAAAAAATACCGAAGTGCTGCAGTGATATGACTTCATTTGCCATGAGAGTCATGAAACCGATAAAGGTGGTAAGTGCTGCCAGAAACACCGTAAAGGATATCCGGCTCATCGAAGCTATCAGTCCGGGGCGAAGTCCCTCGCGCAGAATGAATTTTCTGTCGTTAAGGTACTGATTAAACAGGTGTATCGAATACGAACTCGCCACCGCCATAAGTATCGTCGGCAGTGCGTTGACCACCATCGTTACCGGTATACCCAGGTATCCCATGAGCCCCATCGTCCAAACGATGGCGATGATAACCGACAGCGTCGGCAGCAGCACTCCCCGCAGCATTCTGAAATTGAAAAAGAAAGTCAGCACCACAACGAGAAAGACAAGAGGCAGAAAAACCTTCATGTCGCGCTGCATGTAATCCTGAATAAATCTTTCATAAACCGGAATGCCGTTCACGGTAAAAACAAGCGCGCCGTCCTCGTTATGCCTGTTAATGACATCGATCAGATAACGTGATATTTCCCCGTAATTCAGCACAGGTTTCAACTGCACGTTGAGCGCAAGCGCGTTGATTTCACCGTCGCTGGTACTGTAAACGTTGTTCTCGAAGACCGGGTTTGCGTACAGTTTCTCGCGATAAGCGGCGAAATCCTCCTCTGTCTTCGGAAGAATCCTTTCGCCTTCATCGTTCTTTTCGGTAAATTTCACCGGAACAAGCGAATCGTCGGTGCCGCTGATATCCTCCCCGCTAATCGGGTTCATGCTGCCTTTCACGATCTCCATCGACTTGAACAGATAGACTCTTTCGAAATCCTCGACGATAAGGCGGTACTGTTTTAGCGTAAAGGGTTCGGCGGGTGATCGCAGCGCCCTGTCGAGAAGCCCGTGCCGCCACAACACCGTCTCCAGCTGCCGGCAGGCGTTTTGGTCGAGCAGGGCAAAGAGTGTTTCGGGGCTAACGCCGCGGTAATTTTCATACGAATAGTTTCTGCGCTCACGCAGCGGCGTCTGATAGATGTCATCGGGAAGGGGATCTTCTATGGCCAGCGGGTTAAAGTATCCCCCCGCATCGTCACCTGCCGACTCGCTTTCTGCGCTTGCGGCAGAGTCGCCTGTATCGGCGCTTTGCATTTCTTCAATGACTGTGATGCCGCCGGCATCGAGAATCTGCCGCAGTCGAAGTTCTTCTGCGGCAAAATTGAATTCCCGAAACTCCTCGATTTCGCCGACAACCCGGTCGATAAGTTCAAAACTCCCGGCGCTGAACAGCGGGGCGCTGGCGCCTTCGATGAGGGTCAGCAGGTAAAGCTTGCTGTCTCCGTACACTTTTTTAATGCGCATGTCCATGCGGTATTCGGCCGAGTGCTTCGGCATCAGTGCATCGGTGGAAGGTTCGCTCCGCAGTCGCGGAATTCCCAGTGCAAACGCGAGTGTCAAAAGTGCGAGCACCGCAAGTGTTCTTCGCGGATACGAAACCGCAAAGTCGATAATCCGTTTCATAACTGCTCCTTGTGTAAAAATCATTGCCTTGTCTGCAATTGATATAGCACACAATAGGGAGCCGTTCTTACAGAGTTATGATTCTGTATCTTTTGTCTGTTTCAGTTTTATAATGTTGTAAGTGAGAGCGCGTTTTCAGGTGCTGCCATGGCGTAGCGGGCACTGTTTTTTTGGGGGGGGATACCGCAACGGTGTCGGCGGACTGTTATGATCCGCCGACAATTAATAGAGCTTCACTTCTGTCACTTGCCGCCCTTTGCGGAGGCTTTGACCGTTTTTTTCGGTGCACTCTTTGCAGACTTCTTTACCGCAGCCTTTACTTTGTTGGCCGGCGCTTTAGAAGGGTTCTTTTTGTCAGAAGAGGCTTTTCCGCTGACTGAGGCGATTTTCGCTTTTCCCGATTTTCCCACGAATTCGTCCATCGACTTGTTTATACCGAAAAACGAGCTGACGGTATCAAAAAAAGCGACAGGGAAAAGGCGAAGCAGCCACACAGACCACACCATGAAGAGAAACGTCTCGCGCTTCTTTTTTGATGCTATGCTCCTGAGCATTCTGTTGACGGCTTTTTCAGGCGGCAGTATCGGCAACAGCAGCGGAAAGCGCGTCTGTACGCCCTTGAACATATCCGTTTGCAGATAGAAGGGACAGATCACCGTGGTCGAAATCTTTTTTTTCAGTTTTTTCCATTCGCAGCGCATCGCCTCGTTAAAACCGAACAGGCCGAACTTCGCCGCACTGTAATCGGACAGACGTGAGACACCGACGATGCCGGCCGCCGATGATATGTCCACAAGATGTCCCTTGTTCTTTGCGAGATCAGAAGCCAGATAGCGCACCAGCAGAATCGGCGCCACAAGGTTTATCGCAAGAGCCTTTTGAATGTTCGCAGCTTCTGTCTCGTGAAGAAAACTGCCGTTAACGATGCCGGCGTTATTCACGAGAATATCACCCGAGAAGCGGCCCTTGCGCAG
>JAEWVL010000345.1 GCA_023396665.1 Spirochaetota bacterium | reverse complement strand
CTACAGACCGCATCGTTGCCGCTTTTTCGCGACCATCGGCGATTACCGTTTGAAACTCGGCGGCCCGCATACCGCTGCCGACGATGTGTTTTTCCAGATTCGCCCGGCGCAACATGGATTTTCGAATAACACGAACAGCGGAAACCGCAAGCACCCAAATAACGGTGAACAGAACCCAGGCGGGAAAGAGCATCAGGAAAGAACCCGCCGTCGCCATTATGCCGCTTGCAGATGAAAGATTTATCTTCGATGCCGCATGGGATAGGCCTATGATGATAAACACCGCACAGCCGCCGCAATAGAGCAGACCGTGAAAAACAACAATCGCACATCCCCGCTTAATTTTATCTACATAATCAACGGACATAGGGCTTCCTCTTTGCGGATAGTTTGTCAATAATCACGAATGACGGCATAGTACGCTCTTCGATAGCGGATAGCGCCATATAAACGCTGTCTTTACCGCAAACGGCATTTTTTCGGCACATATCTACTGCTTTTCGGGAAAAGCCAGCACCTGAAGACAAGCGGGCAATTGCTTGAGTGTGACCGGAAAATGTTCAGGAAACAGATGCAAAACCTCTCCATCAAGTTCTGCCAGCAATTGCCGGGAGTACTTTTCAAGAACAACACTTTCCGCTTCGTAAAAAGATGCCTCGGGCAATCCTTTATGATGCCCGGCCATAATGCGTGACTTGTAACACAGACGTTTCCACAATCCGAAAAAAGTCATGAGATAGTAGTTTTCTGTATCGGGCAGTATCGGGCGATGCCCGCCGTAGGTAATCATTCCCCTGCGACCGAATACGTTCATGAGGTATTTTCCCCTGAGCTTTACCACCCCCGCTTTTGTTTTAATCGCCAGCGGAAGTTCATCGGTTTTATGAAACACGTCATAGAACAGGGTGGAAACATCGACCATCACCTTGAAAATATCGCCGAGAAACCTTTCTTTGAAATGATTGGTCAATTGACAGATAAACGCGTCAAGACCGAAGCTGACGACATTAAACGCGTAATGAAGGGATCCGCTTGAGGTTTGAAAACTGATAGCATTGTCTGCTTTTACGGAACCGCGCGAAAGAAACAGCCTGCAGGCCTCTGCCATATCACCCGCATCGGAAGTATCATTGCCGGTACCTAAAGGAAGACGGAGCAGTATTATTTTTTGAAACAGCTCAGGATCGGCTTTCATGATTATCTGACCGATGTCCTTGTGAAAACCGTCGCCGCCCGCAAGCACAAGTATACGCCGATCCACGCCGATATCAGAAGCCAGCGTGCGTACAACGGGCAGCACCTGCTGTGAAAGCGTATGGGGGGATTCGGTCTCGTGAAAACGGACCGATACCATCTCATCGCTCTTTCGAGGATGGCTGTCGGCTTCGGAAAGCGCGCGGTTGACCTGATTTCTCACACGTCGAAAAGTTCGCTCATTTCTGAAAAAACCCGATGCGGGATTGATCAGCACTTCCATCGCAATACTCTCACCCGGAAAGATTCGGCAGGTAAGCGCTATATGACGAAAAAAATCGAGAAACTCTTTTATTCGGGTTGCAGGCGTCGTTTTTGTCTTCATTGTTCCATTTCAATACAGATTCGAAAAAATGTCAAAAACAAAGTTACTGTATTTGTCAGAAAGAACAGCTTCGATTTTCGAAATGGTTCAGGCGGGAAGTATCCCCCCGCATTCGGGTAATCAGTGTTTTTTTTATGGGAACCTCGAATAATTACCACTCGCAATGATTTTGCCTCGTTTTTCATTGGAATTATTCGAGGTTCGAGTTGCGAAGGTTAATTTTTAGAGATTCCTTTATTTTTTTTGTGGCAATTATGCCGCAATGAGGACTATGAGTGCCGGAGATCACCAGTTAAGGAACTTTCAGCAATGAATACACATATGCGACGCAGTTCAAGACAGATACATGCCGGTTCTCTGGCAATCGGCAAGGATGCGCCTGTGAGCGTACAGACCATGGCTACGGTACCCATTGAGAAAACGGCCGAGTGCATTAACCAGATCAACGCACTTGCCGCGAGAGGCGCCCAGCTCGTGCGGCTTGCAGTACGCAACATGAACGAAGCGCGACTGATCGCAGACATCATCGCGAATACCGGTATTCCGCTTTGCGCGGACATTCATTTTGATTACCGTCTCGCACTGTGTGCGATCGACGGCGGCATTCATAAAGTCAGAATTAATCCGGGAAATATCGGCTCGTTCGAACGGGTTCGCGAAGTCGCAGCGGCGGCCAGTGACCATCGCGTTCCCATCAGAATCGGCGTTAACGGCGGATCCCTTGACAGGTCCCGGTATCCCGAAACAACGGCTGATGCGATGTGCAGGAGCGCCCTTGAACACATCTCGCTTCTGGAAAAGTGCAATTTCTATGACACGGCCATTTCACTGAAATCATCTGATCTTCGAATGACGGTTGAGGCCAACCGGCTGATGGCATCGAAAGTGGATTATCCCCTGCATATCGGACTTACCGAAGCCGGTTTCGGAATGGCCTGTCTGATACAAAGCGGAGCGGCAATAGGATCGCTGCTTCTCGACGGGATCGGTGACACCATACGCATATCGATGAGCGGGGATCCCGCTGCCGAAGTGGATGCCGGCATGGAACTGCTTCGTTCGCTCGGGATGATCAGACATGGGATCAGAATGATATCCTGCCCGACCTGCGGCAGAGCGGGATCTGCCGCCGAAATTGAACCGATGGCTCAGGCACTGCAGCAGGCGGCAAGTACGCGATTCGGCTCCATTCTGAAAGAACGAAATCTGATGCTGCATCTTGCGGTGATGGGCTGTGAAGTGAACGGCCCGGGCGAAGCGTCACATGCCGATGCCGGCCTGGCGGGGGCGGGACCCGGCAAATTTATGCTTTTTTCAAGAGGAGAGTCAAAAGGGACGGTCTCGGCCGGGGATGCTCTCGCCGCCCTTCTCTGCGAGATTGAGAATCTGCTGGGACAGCAATAAAGCGCCGATTTTGTTTCAAAGACTTTTTTTGAACACCCGGGTGATCTTTTATCACAAACTGTTTTCTTTTCTTGATTTTTTATCATGTTGTCGCTTTTATGAACACGCGAAATATGACCGA
Source organism: Spirochaetota bacterium (assembly GCA_023396665.1). Classification (GTDB taxonomy): domain Bacteria; phylum Spirochaetota; class UBA4802; order UBA4802; family JAFGJZ01; genus JAEWVL01. The sequence goes on along the minus strand of JAEWVL010000345.1, from coordinate 1,138 downwards.
CACTCACGCCCAAACAATCTACGCGGCATTGCAAGTTTCGCCGCGCCGTTATTTCTCAGGCTCTCTGTCAGGTAAGCGGCCAATATCTGACCCGTTTTCGCGAACCCCTACAACAATACCAGACGGAGGAGATGATGGGTTTTTTCGAAAAAGAGATTGAATGCGCCCCCAGAGAGAAATTGCAGGAGCTTCAGCTCGAAAGGCTTAAAAAATCGGTTTCATTTGCCTTGCAGATTCCATTTTACAGGGAGCGTCTTAACGCTGCGGGAATCGGTAATTCAGCAGATATTACGACACTTGATGATATCAGTAAAATACCCTTTACCACAAAAGATGATCTGCGTGCATCTTTTCCCGAAGGTCTGCTGGCGGTACCCAAAGACGATGTGGTACGTTTACACACATCAAGCGGAACAACGGGTTCACCGACGGTAATATGCCATACAAAAAACGATATTCAGGCCTGGGCAAAGCTTGTTGCACGAAGCATGATTGCCGCAGGTGCAAGCAAAAGCGATGTTTTTCAGAACATGACGGGTTACGGCATGTTTACAGGAGGACTCGGTATGCACTACGGTGCAGAGCTTGTCGGAATGACAATTTTGCCGATGGGCAGCGGAAATACCCGTCGCCAACTCGAATACATGAAACACTTCAGAACCACCATCGTTCATGCCACGCCAAGTTACATGCTACACATCGCCACAAAATTTGAAGAGGCTCAGATTTCACTCGACGATCTGTGTCTAAAAAAAGCTTTTCTGGGAGCCGAGCCCTATTCGGAAAACACGAGACTGAAACTCGAAGCGCTTTACAAGATTGACGTATACAATTCGTACGGTCTGTCCGAAATGAACGGTCCGGGAGTGGCTTTTGAATGTGAACACAAGAAAGGGATGCATCTGTGGGAGGATGCGTTTTACCTTGAAATTATCAATCCCGAAACCGGGCTTAACGTTTCTGATGGGGAATCGGGAGAACTCGTCTTTACGACACTGATGCGGGAGGCCACTCCGATTCTGCGTTACCGCAGCAGGGATATCGCTTCGTTTCTTACCGGCGATTGCCCTTGCGGAAGAACTCACCGGAGATTGTCACGAATTACAGGCCGTGCCGATGACATGTTAATCGTAAACGG
>JAEWVL010000312.1 GCA_023396665.1 Spirochaetota bacterium | reverse complement strand
GCCCTCGTCGATCGTTGAGAGGCTTTTTTCGAACAGGGACTTGTCGGAGATCTCAGTAAGGGCTCCGGTGAGAGAAAAGTTAAGTGCGGTAGTATGTGTGCCTCTCGACAATTCGAATGGCAGCGACACCATTGCGAAGGCGCTTTTCTCGCGCCATTTGATACGATCCCCCTCATCATTCACTTTAACACGGTCTCCGTAGATGCCGCCGATACCGAGAACGGGATAAAAACCGGAATAATTGAGATCACCCAGAACCGAATGAGCCTTCTCGTTCATATTATAATTATATGCCAGTGCGGCGCTTGTTGTATGCAGATGATCTTCTGAATAGAGTATGAGACCGTAATCTGGCAGAATCATCGGCATCCAGCTGTATATGTTTAGCGAATTGAAAAAGGGCGTATATTTCTTTGATTCATACTCACGCCCGGGAACTTCTGACGCAACGCTTCTGCCAGCCTCCTGTGCGATCACCGGCTCAAAATAATCGATGCGATCGACCGCAACTTTTTCAACGGGAAGCCATTTGTTCCGCTGCAGGGGCATACTCTCGCCCGAATACCCTTTCACGCTGTAATCCGAGTAGTAGAGCGTCTCACCCGATTCGGACACCGAAGGAAAATAGGCACCGTATTTACGTGAGGTCACCTGATACCTTGTTCCGTCTTTCAGGTTCAATGCGTATATATTGTCTATTCCAGAATAATCGGAACCGTAGAAAACAGTCTCTCTCGAGATAAACGGGGTCTTTGGATGCTCCTTTGTTCCATGGGCAATCAAAGCCGTCATTTTGCCCGTAGCCGAGTTGACCAGATACATCGAACTGCCTTTTTCAGAAAGCGCGCACAGTGCCAGTGATGTTGCATCGTCGTTCCATGCCGGGTCGTAGAAGAAATCTCCTTCCTGTGCGGCTACGCGCTGCAACTCAGTGCCCTTTTGCGCGTCAATGATGACAAGCGAACACTGGCGCCGCTCGTTAAATTCAACCGCAGCTATTTTACCGCCGTCTTTTGAAATGGCGGCATAGAGATATTTGCCTTTGGGAAACAGTCGTCTGCTTGCGCCGCTCTGCAGATCGCAAATCACTATCGATGAATATGTCCGCTTTCCCCATCTTGCATCGGGAAGCATTTCAACCCAAACGGCTTTTCCCGCGCCGATTGATATCGCCCGCTCATTGGAAGAGGCCGAACCCAAAGCGAGTGAGATCGGTATTTTTCTGACCCTGCGCTTTCGTTTCCCGTTTTCGAATTCGACGATTTCTGTTGCAATCCCTTTTCCCATTTGCAGAGCATACAGCTTTCCATTGCTCTCCAGCAGCGAAAGATAGCCGCTCCAGTATCTGTCATCGGCGGCGATCACCGTCTGTGACTCGGTAAGCTCCAGTGCCTCTATTTGCGCCTGCCAGCGCTTACGCAGATCATTGTAGGTCGCATGATACAGATCATCTGTGTTCAGTTTGTCGGCATTATTGCGTTTAAACGAAGAATCGAAATATGTTAATGGCGACAAACGCTCACCCATGCCGTGAAGGGTGTTATCCCACAGCTGCGGGCCGTAATTACGGCGGCCGTAGGTGACCATGTGATAACCGAGAACATAATAATTTGCATACGGGTAGTTGTCGTGCGGCGCGCCGAGGTAGGCTCGGTAATAATTATAGCGCCTTGTCGGGCCGTTCGACAGTTCATTTGTGCGCTGCCACAGATCGAATACCGGCACACGACCTCTGCCGCCGTCAGTGAGAGATGTTTCTGCAAGAACCGCATCACCCTCCAAAAACCATGAAGGCACGAAAAGTATCGCGTATGCCGCCGCCCCGTTATCACCGAAAACATACCAGAAGATTTTGCGCCCCTCGCTGTTTACCGTATTCAGCTGCACCATGTGCCGTATCTCATGCACGGAGAGCGTTGCGTACCACTCGCTTGCCGAAAATGTAGAAGGCGAATTGTAATATTCGGCCATGAAAGGAGAATAGAACACTCCGCCGTTAGACTCGGCGGCTTCGGAAGCGAGCACGATGGTCGTTTTGCGCCAATCGGGACTTAATGTTTTCAGATGATAGCCGAGGTAGTGTTCTGACATGTTGGCTACTCGCTGCGCCTCTGATTCGATGTCTTCTGAGTATATGATATTGAAATGCTCAGTTGTGATACGCCGCCATTTTATCGAAGGGGGATGATTGTTGTTTTGCGCGCGTAGTGTTCCCTGAAAGGCGAGCGTAATCAGGACAGACAGAATGACAGCAAGCGTTATCATTTTCGTTTTCATGTATAATACCATCGGCTATGAATATTTTTCAACAGACAGACCCGGGAATCGATCTTGCCGCAGATTTAAAAAGCGGAAACCTGTCCATCGCAATACCGGAGAACATCTCTGACGTATGCCGTTTATACGGCTTGATCATGTCATTCTGACACTTTAATGCCATTCGTTTCAGGGTCGTCCCTGCGAGGTGACATCGACACCCTCCAGAAGAATACCCGGAACCCGGGAAGATCCGGCAAAAAACGGATCACTCGCTATTTCTATTGAACCTGCAAACAGCTCAAAGAGATTGCCGCTGATCATGCAGTCTTTTACGCGACCGCAGAGTTCACCTTTGCTTACGAGAAAGCCCATGTCGATATTGCCCGAGAAGTCTCCCGTTACCGTGTTCGATTGCCCGAGACCGATCAAAGAATCAACAACTATACCCTCATCAATCGCCCCGATTAATTCATTAAAACTTCGCTGCCCCGGCACGATTTCAATACACGATAATGAAGGAAGCGGCAGCGAAGAGTATCCTCGCGAGCCGTTACCGCTCGGCTGCTGCTTCAGAAGCCAGGCGTATTTCAGATCGTTTATGACCGTTTCGGGAATCCCGTCTTTTACAAGGTGTTTTGTCCGGGCGGCAACCCCTTCATCATCGAAAGCGAAACGGAAGGGGGACTCCTGCAGCAGGGGATTATCGATGATATTCAGTGCCGGATTAAACATTTGTGAACCGATTTTTCCGCAATAGGGGGAAATGCCGCGATAAACAGATCGGGCATTGAGTCCCGAAAGGAGTATTTCCAGAAATGAAGTCAGGGCCTGGGGGCTGAGAAGTACCGGCATTTTCTTTGACGCGGTGCTCACCTGACGGACACTGTTATCAAGCCGCCACAGCATTTCCCGCTCAAGAAGATCCAGTGGACGGGCTTCATCAGATGAAAACCGGCTCCAGACTTCAAGACGTCCGTTTTCGTCGGCAAGGGTGACGGATGCTGAAGCGCTGTACCAGCATGATTTCTCTTCGAGCCGCAGTCCTTGCGAATTTGTCAGCGATCGGAACGAATTGCCTCCCGAGATACCGATTTCAACTTCGGCCGCAGGATATCGCTGCGTTATTCTGGCGGAGAGTTCGGCCGCCTTTTCAATCTCGGCACCGGCATCGAAACGCCCTTCGGCAAATTCTTTCAGTGCCGGATAGTCGCCTCCGGGTGCCGGAAGATCAAAATCTTCATTCTCGCCATATTTTGCCAGGGTCAGCGCCGCTGAAACGGCTTTATCGGGATCAGGCCCGTTGGTATAGGCAAATCCGGTTAAGCCCTTGCAGTTGACTCGCACACCGGTGCCGCTGTTTTGTTTCTCTTTTACCGAGTACAGCCTGCCGTTTTTAAAGGAGATCGGGGTACTGCTTCCGGAGCTTTGTATTATATCGTACCATTTTGTTTGCTTTTTCAGTCGTGATATCGTTTCGGCTTTCATTGTTGCGCACCCCCGATAAGAACATTTTTGATAAGCATATGCGGCCCTCCCGTTGTGACCGGAAGCGGAGACTGTCCGCCCTTACCGCAACCGCCAAGACCGCCCATATGCTTCAGATCATTGGCGATCATCGAGATGGAGTCGAGCGTTTCAAACACGTTACCCGAGAGCATGACGTTTTTCAGCAGGCGTCCCTTTTTTCCGTTTTTGACTTCATAGCCGTAAACCGCAGAAAAGGTGAACATCTCAAGATTGGTCTGTCCGCCGTACATGTCCACGGCATATACTCCGTCACCAAGAGCATCAAACATTTCATCAACGCTCGCTGAACCCTTATCAATATAGGTGTTCGTCATACGGACAATCGGCTCCGCAAGGGGCGATATTGCCCGTGCATTTCCCGTCAGAGGCTCGTCCATTTTTTGCGCCGTCTCCCGTGAATGCAGATGAGAATGCAGAATACCGTCCCTGATCAGATAGGTCTTTTCAGAAGGCACTCCCTCGTCGTCACTCGGAATATAGCCCATAGTGTCTTCAAGACTGCCGTCATCTATCACATTGAGCAATTCTATGCCGAGTCGCCGCCCCAATTGCATCTTCTTCTTCATCTGCTCGTTCTCGTACAGAAAATCGGCCTCTGAAAGGTGGCCGAAGGCCTCATGAATAAAAACACCGGACAGATCGGGATCGGTGATGATATTGTAGGTGCCCCCTTCTATCTGTTCGGCCGAGAGAAGATCGACAGACATCCTGACCACACGTTGGGCGTCATCTTCGTGATTTCGGGCAAATTCGAAGCCGCCCAATCCGCCAAATGATTCATAAAACGGCTGTATGTTTGTGCCGTCTTTTGCGATAGCGGTCAAGCCGACGCCGCTCATCGATTTTTCGTACAACACTTCGGAACCGTCGGTATTGATAAAAAGATGCCAGCCGTCGTAATCACGGTACATCGCCCGTGAAGTCTGCACTTTTTCGTGATCCCGAAGTATGTCATTGTATTTCGAGATGACTTCGAATTTCTCATCGAAAGAAACCGATGAAAGCGGAATTTTCTGATTGATCCTTTTGTGCAGATTGATCGGAGCGGAATGTTTTAAAC
>JAEWVL010000302.1 GCA_023396665.1 Spirochaetota bacterium | reverse complement strand
CTTTTCAGCAAAATAGACTGGGAAGTCGCTCCCGTCAGAATATACAATCACGGTTCATTGTTTTCGCACACCGTAGGATACATCGGAAGTCTGTCTCAGCAGGAGTATGACACGCTGCGCGAAAAGGGATACAAGTACTATCAAAAGATAGGCAAGAGCGGCGTTGAACGGCAGTATGACGAGCTTCTCAGAGGTGTTGACGGTTCTGTAATTCGTATCGTTGACGTTAAAAACCGCACAGAGGGTGAGCTCGTCGGTGAAGAGCCTGTTTCCGGCAACAATATAGTACTGACCCTTGACTATAATATCCAAAAATCGCTTAGTGACGCTTTTCAGGGAAAAGTAGGATCCGGAATAGTGCTTAAGGCCTCGACCGGTGAGGTGATTGCTCTGGTGAGCAAACCGGATTATGATCCGAATGATGTTATTTCAAAAGATAATTCTGATATCATCCGCAAGCTGTATGCAAACGAACTCCGGCCCTTTCTCAATCGTGCTCTGCAGTCACGGTATCCCCCCGCATCAACATTCAAGCTTGTGACGACCATATCAGCGCTTGAAGAGGAGAAGTGGAATCCTAACTGGGTAATCAATTGTCCCGGTTACTACGTTATCAAAGGATTACGGGACACGGTAGTGTATGATTACGCTAGCCTCGGAAATCTGAATCTGTACCAGGCGATCGGACTTTCATCATCGGTGTATTTTTACAATATGGGTCATCGTATAGGGGCCACGCCTATCATGAAATACGCTGAGTATTTCGGTCTGAACGAACGCAGTGGTATCGATATTCCCGGAGAGGTTGAGGGCTTCATACCTACGCAGCAATGGAAGCGCAAGCGCTTCGGTCAGGGCTGGTATGACGGAGATACGATCAATTTGGCAATCGGCCAGGGCTTCCTGGCGGTGACACCGATTGGTATTGCCGATTTTATTTGTGCGATTGTCAATAACGGCCATATTTACCGGCCTCATGTTGTTAAAGAGGTTCGCTCTCAGGATAACGAGCAAATCATTGTTTCCCAGAAAATTGAAAAAATCAAGGAAGTTCCGCTGTCTCCGGAGACGCTGGAGGTTGTGAAAACAGGTATGCGGATGTCGGCTTCGGAAGGAACCTCGCGCAGGCTTGCTTCTCTGCCCGTTCCTTTCGCGGGAAAAACCGGAACGGCACAGACACGGTCTCACAGAAAAGACAACCAGTCGCAGCACGGTTGGTTTGCCGGTTATGGCCCCTATGGTGCCGCACCAGAAGATTGTTATGTGATTGTTGTTATGGCCGAGTTCGGTATAGCAGGTGCGACAACCGCTGTTCCTATCGCTTATCAGGTGCTTGAAGAAATGATTCAACGGGGATATTTCAATGTTACGGAAAAATGAGTTTCGTCAGTTTGATTTGCCCCTCATCATTGCCGTTGTATGTGTTGCGACGATCGGCATATTGACGATATACAGCGCCGGCTATGATCCGATAGAGCAGATCAACAACGATCTGTATAAGCGGCAATTGCTGTGGTTTATCGTCGGTTTCATTGTCATGATGGGGGTTTGTCTTCTCGATTACCGGATACTCGGTGATTTTTCCCTGCATATTTACGGGGTCTTGCTGGTCATTCTTTTACTGACGACCATCTTCGGCAAACCCATACGAAATATCAAAGCCTGGATCGACTTCGGTTTCTTTTCGATACAGCCAGCCGAGTTTATGAAGCTGTCGCTGGTGATAGTACTGGCGAAGTATATAGAGATCCGGGAAAGGGACATGCCGCATTTCCGGGAACTGCTCATTCCCACGCTTATTACCGTTGTTCCCGTCGGAATAATTCTGCTGCAGCCGGATTTCGGAACTGCTATGCTGTTTTTCCCCATTCTTTTCATCATGCTCTTTATCGGTGGGGCGGATGTGTCGCACCTGCTTTCTGTACTCATAATCGTTTCGGTATCGCTTATCGTACCGATGTTCATAACCTATCGGGAATGGATCAATCAGGACACCCCGAATATCGTAATTGATTTTTTTCGCATGGGGTACCAGATATATCTTGTTGCCGGTATCATATTCTCAATCGGAATACTTTTTTATTTCATTCATCTTCTGCATTTTAATCGTATTTATCGGCGAATATACATGCCTTCGTTTGTCATATCCCTGTCGCTGATATGCACCGCTGTGATACAGCGAATGTTCAAGGATTATCAAAAAAAGCGAATACTGGTTTTTCTCAATACCGATCTGGATCCGCATTCATCGGGATATAACATTATTCAGGCTAAAATCGCGATCGGGTCGGGCGGCTTCTTCGGAAAAGGCTACCTGAAGGGAACGCAGTCTCAGCTCGGTTTTTTACCTGAAAAAACATCTGACTTTATCTTCGCTGTTGTTGCCGAGGAGTGGGGATTTTTGGGAGCGCTGGTTCTGATCGGTCTTTTCTGTTTCATAATATACAGGGGTATTCGAATTGCACTTGAGACCCGGGACAAATTCGGATCAATGCTGGCAATCGGAATTACCTCGGTTATCTTTTTTCATACGATGGTCAACATCGGAATGGCTTCGGGAATCATGCCGGTAACAGGTCTTCCGCTTTCCTTTGTGTCTGCTGGCGGCTCGAATTTTCTGATGGCCATGATTGGTATAGGCCTTCTGATCAGCATTAAGCTGCGAAAAGAATAACCCGGCATTGTATCTCAGGTTCTTCGTGATCTGTCTGTTTAGTCAAGTGTTTCATTCTGAAACAAGAATATTAACGCAATAATATACCTGGCAGTTTCATATTTGGCGGATAAGCGCCAAATATTGAATTTTCGAAAAAAATTCAGCAATTTCCCCGGCTTCAAACGTTATACAGCAAAGTATAAGAAGTAAGATCACCACTCACGTGATCTTATAGGGGGGGATATGCAATTGTCCGCTACTACAGTTATCTCAGATATCACCGGATTCTGCCTTGGTCGATGCAGGCATCTGATTGTGATGATAATCGAAGTGCTTTTTCCTGACCGTTGTTTTCTGTGTTCTTCGCCGGTAAGTTACAGGGCTAATTCTCTCTGTGACGATTGTGCTGGTTTATTCGTTCGCAGCAGCGTTCGTGATAACCTGCGTGAAGAAGACCGTTACATCTTTTATGACCGGCACTGTCATATCTTTGACTATAATAAAAATCTGCTTTCACTGATCTACGCTTTTAAAAACGGAGGACGATCCAATCTTTCACGTTTCTTTTCCTCTTCGATTGCTGTTGACGATGGCTTGGATTTTGACTTAATTACCTGGGTACCCTCTTCGGCCGAGAAAATGCGCAAAAGGGGTTTTTGCCATACTGAGCTTTTGGCCAGGCAGATATCGCGTTTGTATGCAAAACCCTGCAGGTTGCTTCTGAGAGAAAAGAAGAGAACACAGCAAAAAAGTCTTCATTTTGATAACAGATTTTTGAACACAATCAATTGTTTTGTTTATATATCCGCTAAGCTCGACGGTAAAACGGTGCTGTTGATTGACGATGTATTGACAACAGGGGCGACTCTGAATGAATGTGCCCGTATAATTAAAAAAAACGGAGCCGTCAGTGTATTATCATTGACCATATCGAGAGTTCCCTTTATCTATCAGAAAAATGAATAAACTGGGAAAATCGCATGAAACTTATAACTGAAGAAAACATGAGTGTAATCGTTCTTGACGGCAGAATAGATCAGGACGGATCCGAAGAACTTGAAGGCCTGCTTGAAGATTGTCTTAAAAATAGTATAAAAAATATCTGTGTCGATATGATCAATGTGAAACATATTTGCAGCTCGGCGCTCGGGGTGCTTGTTGCGGTAAAACGCAAGATCAAGGACAATGACGGCGATATCAAACTTGTCATAGCGAACGACAACCTCATGAAACTGTTTCAAACAACCATGCTCGATAAGGTTTTTGAAATATATGAATCACAGCGAGAGTGTCATACCGCTTTTGATTGAGAGGGTGCAATGCTGACAGAGACTCAGAAACAGATGCTTCAGTACTATAATGAGGGCTTGTCTCATTACAAGAAAAGAGATTGGGATGCCGCCTTGACATTGTTTCGACAGGTGCTTGACATAATGCCTGAAGACGGTCCGAGTAAATTGTATATCGAAAGGATAGAGGCTTATAAGCTCAATCCTCCGGCGGCGGATTGGGACGGTGTCTTCATAATGACGACAAAATAGCAGATCAGCCCCCGAAGACTTGTCGGAAAACGGGCGATGATTTATTGCTGAGATACAAAAGAGGAAGGATATAATGGCAAAGAAGGTCATTCAGGTTAACAAGAATCCGGTCTACGATTTCGGAATGATCGCGACACTTTTTGACAAGGACACCGAGTTTTACGGTGATCTTACCTTTACAAAATCGGTACAGATTAACGGTTATTTTGAAGGTGAAATCATTTCAGAAGGTTTTCTCGTCGTGGGTGAGGGGGCCGAAATCAAGGCGAACATAAAAGCGAAAAGCGTAATAATCAATGGTACGGTTCATGGCAATGTTGAGGCCGCTGTAAATGTGGAAATACAGGAAAAAGGTAAGCTCTACGGAAATATTCGTACTGCAAAACTGAAAATTGCCGATGGTGTTGTCTTTGAGGGAAGCTGTGAAATGATAAAATCCGATGAAAAGGCTTCCGCCTGAGACAGATAAGCTCTTAAGCGGGTGTTTATGCATGAGGCGCGCTATTACGAAAAAATAGATGATGTTGCGTTTTGTTCGTTGTGCCCCCGTGCGTGCCGTGTCAGTGCCGCTCACAGCGGTGCCTGTGGAGTGAGAAGCTTTCTTCCCGATGCTTCCTTATTCGTATCAGATTCTTACGGTGTTATATCTTCTCAGGCTGTCGATCCGGTCGAAAAAAAACCGCTTTACCACTTTCATCCGGGTGAGGCG
>JAEWVL010000209.1 GCA_023396665.1 Spirochaetota bacterium | reverse complement strand
TACTCAAGGAAGTTCATCATCGAGTTAAAAACAATCTCGGTGTCATTAAATCGCTTTTGACAATGCAGTCATCTGTCCAGGAAAATTCCGAGCTTAAAAATATACTTTATGATGCGGTCAGTCGTATTGAAAGTATGCGGGTGTTGTATGATAAACTGTACCGTTCAGAAAGTTTTCAGACTCTATCGCTGAAAGACTATATTTCGCAACTGGTGAGCGAAATTGTAAGTATCTATCCTTCAATGATCAGTGTCGAGATGTCGGTTGACATAGAAGATGCGCTTCTTGAAGCGAAAAAAATAACACAAATCGGTATCATCATAAACGAAATGATCACTAACTCCATGAAGTACGCTTTTACCGGTCGCAGCAAAGGTAAAATTATTATTGTATCAAAAACAAGGGAGGGCAGAGTCTTTTTCTCATACGAAGACGATGGTGACGGTATTCCCGATGATGTTTCTGTTGATACTTCCACAGGCTTCGGTATGCAGCTTATTAAAATACTGGTGAGCGATTTGCGTGGAGAGATACACATAGAGCGGGATACCGGCTGCAAGTATCTGCTTGAATTTGATTGCTGAGTCCTGCAATCACAAAAAAAGTAATTGTGCTGTCGGCCGCCTCCCGCGCATAATGAGCTGACGCCGCTTTCTGCGGCCCGTCAGTTGCAAATATGCGAGGTGAGCGCAAGGTGAACGACGACAATAAAAGAAATACCGAACTTATCCGCGAGACCTTTCTGTACGCACAGCGTTTCAAGGGGGCCCGCTTTGTTATTCAGATAGGCGCTGATCTTGTCGAAAATCAGCACTTCTCGGGGCTCGTCCGCGACATCGGCATATTGCATCGCGCCGGTGTGCGCGTCATACTCGTTCCCGGCGCCGGGCACAGAATCGACCAACTGCTCTCCGAGCGCAACATGCCGGTCGAGCGTGTCGGCACGATGCGCGTCTCAAGTGACGAAATGATGCCCTACATAAAGATGGCCGCATTCGATGTCGCCAATGAAGTGCTTGCGCAGCTTGCCGGACAGAAGATCGACGCGCTCATCGGTAACTGGGTGCGCGCACGCGCGATCGGCATCCGTGACGGCATCGATTTTCACCGCACCGGCCAGGTCGCCCGCATCAACGGCGATCTGCTCACAAAAGTGATCGACGAAGGGCATATTCCCGTGCTGCCCTGTATAGGCTGGTCTTCTACCGGCAAACCCTATAATCTTTCAAGCATCGAGCTGGCGGCGCGTCTTGCCGAATCGCTCAACGCGCAGAAACTCTTTTATCTCGACGACGATCTCGAATTTGACGCCGAGGGACACAAGATCCCCTCCGAGGGCATACTGATGCAGCAGGGCCGCATCACCCGCATGTCGCCCCGTGGCGCCGCCGAATTCGCCGACATGAACGACAACCTCGACGATCTCGAATACGAGATACTTCGCCTGGGCTCCGTTGCGGCGCAGAACGGCGTCGGCCGCGTGCACTATCTTAACGGCCTGGTCGACGGCGCGCTGCTGCAGGAGGTCTTCACCTCTCTGGGCGAGGGAACGATGATCACCGCGGAGGAGTTCGACGCGATTCGGCCGATGCGGCGTGAGGATGTCCCCGAAGTGTTGCGTATCATGGAGCCGGCGATTCAGCAGAAAATACTGCTTCAGCGTGACGAGGAGCATCTCATCGCTCAGATCGAACACTATGCGGTCTACGATTCTGACGGGGCGGTTCGCGGCTGCTGCGCGCTTCTGCCCTGCGGCGAGGCTTCGGCTGAGATCGCCGCCCTCGCAGTCGATGAGAATTTCAGCCATCTCGGTATCGGTTCAAAACTCATTAACTGGTGGATACGCGAGGCGAAAGTACGCAAACTGTCCGCGCTTTTTCTGCTTACAACGCAGACGAGCGACTTTTTCGAGTCGCTCGGTTTTGTGCGTGTCGATGCCGAAAAACTGCCTGCCGAGCGCTACGGCCGTTACGACAAAAAGCGCATGAGCAGGGTGTATCGCCTTACTTTATAGAGCCGGCGACGATGCCCCGTATAATGAAGCGCTGCGCTATAAGAAAAAATATGATGACAGGAATAATCGCAAGCAGAATTGCCGCCAGAATCAGATCCCACTGTTTGACATAGGCTCCCGCGAATGTCGCGACCGCAAGGGGGATGGTCTGCACCTTGTTGCCCTTTCCCAGCACGAGCAGGGGCAGCAGGTAGTCGTTCCATATCCAGATGCCGTTAAGCACCATCACCGTCGCGTGAATGGGCTTTAAAAGCGGCGATACGATTCTCGTGTATATCTGCCAGTGCGAACACCCGTCGATGGTGGCGGCTTCTTCCAGCTCAAGCGGTATCCCCTTGATAAAACCGTGGTACATGAAAACGGAAAGCGACAGTCCGAAGCCGAGATAGGCGAAGATCATTCCCGGGTAGCTGCGCAGAAGTTTGATGCCGGTAAAATCGCTGACGCTGCGAAACCATGTCAGAAGCGGAAACATGATAATCTGAAAGGGAATCACCATCGCCGCAACGAACATCAGAAAAACGAACTGCGAGCTTTTCGTGCGGTTGCGAACGAGCGCCCAGGCACCCATCGAAGAAAACAGACTGATCACCAGAAGCGAGACCGAGGTGATGATCACCGAAGATATGAACGACGATCCGTAGCGTATCGTCGGAATTGTCAGAATCGTCTTCATGTTATTCCAGAGCATCGACCAGTCTTTCGGCAGGGCGGTCGGGTACTGTGTCACCGAAAATGAATCCTTTGCGGCGTTCATCAGTATGAGCGCGAAGGGATACAGAAACAGAAGAAAAAGAATCAGGGCCAGAGTCTCGAGAACAAGAAGGTGCGGTTTTATTTTTTCGTTGTGGTGCTTGATTATCACAGTTCAACCTCCTTCTTCTTGTTGATGTAGACCTGAAAAACCGAAATCATAACGAGCACGACAAAGAACAGAACGGCCCGCGCCTGTCCCAGTGCAAGATCGTTGCCGATAAAGGCGGTGTTGTAGATGTTCATCGCGAGAAGTTCGGTGCCGAAGATCGGTTTGCCCATAAACATGGTCGAAGGGCCGCCCGAGGTCAGCGAGACGTTTACGTCAAACTCCTTGAACGAATTGACCAGTGTCAGAAACATCGTAATCGTAAAGGCCTGTGCGATCATCGGAATCGTTATGTGAAAGAAATGCTGTACGGGGGTGGCCCCGTCGATTTTGCTCGCCTCTGCGAGTTCTGTTGGTATGCTTTCAATGGCCGCGATATAGATCATCATGATGTAGCCGCCGAATTTCCAGGTGCTCACCACGATCATGGCCATCATCGAGGTGGATACCCTGCTGAGAACGAGATTTTCCGGCTGTGCGAGAAAGCCGAGAGCTGAAAATGATGCCCCGATCGAGGGTATCGCATTGTTGAAGATAAACTGCCATACGTAACCGAGTATAAGACCGCCGATGAGGTTCGGAATAAAGAATCCCGCGCGGTAGAGATTTCTGAATTTCAACTGTGTCGTCACAAGAAGCGCCAGCACTATTCCCGTTACGTTTACGATGATGACGTTAAACAGGGTGAAAAGCGAAGTGATGATGAACGAATACAGAAAATCGGGGTCACTGAAACTTTTGTAGTAATTGCGAAAGCCGAGAAACTTCAGTCCGTCCGCGGTTTTTGCCGAAGAGCTCCAGTCGGTAAAAGAATAATATATGCCGAGCATAAACGGAATAATGATGACCATAACGAATGCAAAGAGTACCGGTGCAAGAAAAAGCCAGAATAGTGCCCGTTTTCGCTGTTCGTTCGATAGTGAGAAGTGCATGAAATCCCCCTTTCATACATAAGAGAACTTTTTGTGTGAGTATCGCTGCTGTGTTTGTTTGTGTCTGCGATCTTTGCCATACGAATCAAAGCCGCCCCTGCCGGGACGGCTTTGTGTGTTGTCTTTATTTTGCGCTTTCGAGTGAAGATTTCATGAGTTCGACGAATTTGGCCTTGTCAATCTTGCCGTTCGCAAACTGGTTGTAGATCGGTGCGAGCGTCTTGTCACGGAAATCTCCCGAGAAGTTATACTGCATCCACGAATAGACCTTTCCTTTTCCCGCCCAGTCCTGTACGCTCTTCGAGAGGGCGCCTGACGGAGAAAGCGTCACATTCTTGAATGCCGGAATCATGCCGGCCTGGTTAACCATGAAATCCTGTCCTTCCGGTGTATAGACCATGTCTTCAAGAAATTTCTTGGCGGCTTCGATGTTCTTGCTCTTCGAGTTGATAACATAGAAAGCTGGTGCGGAAACGAAGATGCCGTCGGTCGCTTTTTTCATCGAACCGTGAGGGGCGAAGCCCATCTGGAAATTCGCGTTTGCCGCTTTCATGTTGGGATCTGTCCAGTTGCCCTGGTGCAGAAACACCGCTTTGCCTGTGGCGAAAGCGCCGACCTGTGAGTCGTAGTTGCCTGTTGTCAGAACGGCCTTGTCGGCATATTTGAAAAGAAGCTCAACCCAGTCAGCGTATTCCTGCAGTCGTGTCATGTCGACCTTGCCTGCAAGAAGATCATTGACAACACTCATGTCGCCGTAGGGCAGTCCGTTCGAAAGAAGCGAATTGAAGTTATGATGCGCGGTGACCCATCCCATTTCAGAAGAGGCTGCCATGGAAACGACAGAATTGATGCCGAGCTCGCCCTTCATGGAATCGAGTTTTTCGAAGGCGGCCTTGTAGGCGTCGTAGTTGGTCAGCGTTGCGGGGTCGATGCCCGCTTTCTTCAGCATGTCG
>JAEWVL010000170.1 GCA_023396665.1 Spirochaetota bacterium | reverse complement strand
TGCATCCGTATACATTACTCCCTTGAGTCCGCCCATGATGACATACAGGGCGACAACCACTGAAAAAATGGCGAGAGAATACAGATAGGGTATATGCAACAGTCCTTCGATGATGCGGCTCGCACCGATTAATACCGCTGCGGTGTACATCGGCATAAAAAGAAAAATCATAAGACCGGCAAACATCTGAACAAATTTTGAATTGGTTCTGCGGCCGAGAAATTCCGGAAAGGTATGCGCGTTCATTTTGAGACCCATCATTCGTGTCCGCTTGCCGAAGAAAATGAAAGCGATAATGACACCGACGAGTATATTAAGCAGCGGCAGCCAAAGCAGCGAGAATCCGAAATTTGCGGCTATGCCGCCGAAACCGACGATTGCGCTTGTTGAAATGAATGTTGCCCCGTACGACATTGCCATGACATAGGGGTGAACACTGCGACCGCCGACAAGATAGTCACTCGCGTTCTTTGTGTCGCGGTAGCCTTTGATGCCAAGCCATGTTATCAGCGCAAAATAAGGGATGATGATGGTGAGAAGCCAGAATACATTCACAGGGTACCTCCGCTGATTTCATCATCAATCTCAATCTCATCTTTTTTCCACTGGATTTCAGCATCCTGTTCACTCTGGGAAATATCCCCTTCCTTGTTCCAGTGAATTAATGCGTAAACAATTCCGCCGATGGCGGAGACAATAACGCCGAGCCATGCTATCGCTGTCGGCAAGTCCGCTATACCCAACATTGTGTTTCCCCTTTTGAACAAAAATACATAACAGGAATCTCTATTAAATAATCCTGACAATCCGAACCTCGAATTCTTTCTATGAAAAACGAGGTTAAGCCATTGCTGATGATAATTATTCGAGGTTCCACGATAATACTTTTTTAGAAAAAACGGCCGATATAGGTGCTGTCAAGGAGTTATTCATTTGATGACAGAAGATTTACGCGTTCAAAAGGTTCATAATGGTGCTTTGTTTGACATTACAGTAATATGCACTATAATGGAGTACGGAGGACTTGTACATGGCTAAAACCATAGGGTTGATCACTTCCAGCGCGGGAGGGCCGCTTAAATCCTATGAAAATATTGTAACGAGTGCGGTATCTGCGCTCGCACGTGAGAGAGAATATAATCTCATAATATATTCCGGCGGCAGTCCCTCGCATGAAAAAGGCGGGTGGGCGATCCGTAATTTCATTTTTGACCTTGTTTCGAACAAGGTCGTGGACGGCTTGTTCGTTCTCGCCGCGTCTCTGTCTCTATATGTTGATGACGAAGAGTTTAAACGCTTTCTCGATCGTTTTCGTCCGCTTCCGATGGTTTCAATAGGGGTGATTTTTCCCGGCATGCATGGTGTCATTGTAGACGACAGGCAGCTTATGCGTGAAATGACGGAGCACCTTGTCAAGGTTCACGGCCTTCATTCTCCCCTGTATATCGGCGGCCCACTGGTCAATATTGAGGCACAGGATCGTTTACAGGGATTTCGTGAAGCGCTTGCAATGAACGGAATCGCCGCTAATCCGCAGATGATTCTGGAAGGCACCTTCCTGAGAGATTCGGGTTACCGCCTGATTCGCGAATACCTGAGAACTCCGAATCCCCCCTTCGATGCGGTCATCTGCGCCAATGATGAAATGGCAATCGGTGTGCGTGAGCATCTGCTGGAAAAGGGTTTGCACGCTCCCCATGATTATATTCTCACCGGGTTTGACGATATTGAGGCGGCAGCGCTGATTGATCCGCCATTGACAAGTGTAAACCAGCCAATTTACGAAATGGCCCGTAAGGCTTGCAGCTTTCTTTGTGATAACCTTGATAAAGGAACGCCGATGCAAACTGTCCGCTATCCTTTGCATCTTGTCATTCGCGAATCATGCGGTTGCGTAAGCAGGCCTCCCCGTATTGAGGATTTTCTTGCAAAAGAAGATCTTCAATCGGATGCATCCCTTAAAGAACTGTTGCTGCGCAGTTTGCCGGTTCTGAGCGAAAAGGATCTGGTGTTTGTCTCTGAGGGTTTCGAACAATTTTGCACAGTTCTCAGCGGCGGTGTTAAAGAAGGCAATTACGGCCATGCCCTGGACGTTTTGCGCGCTCTGGTTCATGATTGTATACGCAGAAAAATTGACGTCAGTCTCTGGAATAACGTGTTGTTGCTGCTTGAGTCCCGATCAGAGTTTTCTCAGCTGATTGCACCTGGATTCTGGCGAAGTGCGGCATTTATCGTTTCAGAAGCTGCATATACCGAAGTGAAACGAAATCTTGTCATGAGTCAAAGGCTTGAGTCTGATTTACGCAAAATCAGCGAGGAGCTTGTAAATATTTACAGTGTTGAAGATCTTCGAGATAATCTGGATTTCCTTTTGACGGGCTTACCCCTGCGTTCCCTTCAGATATTCTCGTTCGACAGGAAACAAGCGTCATTCGAATATCTTTCTCCCCTGATTCGCTGGGAAAGTGGAAAGGGTGCCGAGTTGTGCGAAAATCGGAACTTGATCAGAGCCAAGGATATTGTCGACAGTGCTTCACTGGACGAGTCTTGCGGTGTTCGGATTGTAGAAGCGCTGACCTATCGTGATGAAGTTCTCGGTGTGCTTCTGCTTGAAGTTGATGAAGTTAACGGAACAATCTGTAATGCGCTGCGCGAGATGGTCGGTGGTACCTTAAAAAATATCGATTTGTGGAACAGTACTAATGAGCGCACCCGCCTGCTGGAAACCCTTTATCAGACCGAGAAGAATCTTGCCGCCTGGCCCGATGAAATGATGGCCATTGAAATTGTACAGCGGGGCATCGCCAGCTGGCTTCATAATCACTGGTCCATGGTATATCTTGTACAGGAAAACAAAGAGCTTCTTCAACCTCGATTGGGCCTTGAGAAAGGTATCAAAATCGGATCGACGGGGCTGCGGCCGATTGTACTTAACGAGGCGATACGTACTGGTACTTTTTCTACCGGTGTTTACCGGGGCATCCGTATTCCGATTGTGTCTCAGGGGCGGGTCGGAGGACTTATCGAAATTGGTTTTCCAGAAGAGGAACATTTTATCTTTGATGAGTCTGTGATTAAAAATCTCGGTTTGTTTGTCGATCAGCTTGCACTTGCTCTCAGTAACGCGGGTCTGTATCGCGAAACTATTCAGAGTGCGGAACATATCAGAAAACTGAATCATGACCTAGCATTGCGGCTGCGCAAAATAACCTCGCTGCGAGCTATTGATGTCGCGATAACGGGAACACTGGCAGATGGTGAGATATACGATGTGCTTCTCGAGCAGATGCAGCGTGAACTCGCATGCGATGCCGTCTCGCTTTTGCTCTATAATCCGGAAAGTGATGTGCTGCTTTTCGCTGGCTCGCGGGGATTCCTTACGGATGCTCTCAGGTTTACTCACCTGTCGATGGGAAAAGGTATGGCGGGTCGGGCTGCTTCGGAAAGGAAACAGATTTTTATTGAAGATGTGAATGCAACTCCGGATTCACTGACCAGGGCACCGCTTCTTCATGCGGAGGGATTTCGTGCCTATATTGCCGCTCCGCTTATATCACGAGGTGAACTGAAAGGGGTCGTCGAACTTTTTCACCGTTCCCCGCTGCATCCGGATAGCGAATGGCGTGATTTTCTCGAGGTATTGACCGGTCAGGCTGCGATCGCACTTGATCACTGTTCTTTAATAGCGGGATTACAGCGGGCCAATATCGAACTGCTTGCCGCTTATGACGCAACAATCGAGGGATGGTCCCGCGCACTCGATCTTCGTGATCATGAAACCGAAGGACACTCCAAGAGGGTTGCATCGATGTGCGAAGAACTCGGTCGTACTCTGGGGCTCGGTAATGAGGCTCTTCTGCACCTGTATCGTGGTGCTTTGTTGCACGATATCGGTAAGGTTGCCATACCGGACAGCATCCTGTTGAAGCCCGATAAACTGACTATTGAAGAACGCCGTATTATGCAAAAGCATCCCGAATATGCCCGGGAGCTGCTCTCGCCAATCGATTTTCTGAAACCTGTTCTCTCCATTCCCGTCGATCATCATGAAAAATGGGATGGCAGCGGATATCCCCGCGGGCTCAAGGGTGAGGAAATACCCCTTTATGCCAGGATATTCGCTCTTGTCGATGTATGGGATGCCCTGACGTCTGACAGACCTTACCGTTGTGCCTGGACAAACGAAAAAGCGGCTGAACTGATTAATTCGCTTTCCGGATCACATTTTGATCCCGCCATAACACCGGTGTTCCTGAAGTTGCGCGGCTTTGATTTCGGTTCATCAAATTAGCAGTTTGCTGCTTACCGGCAAACTGCCAGTATCATCTCTACTGTCTCTCACCGTTTCCAGAGCAGACCGTTTCGCCGCATATGTGATAATTCATATCGAATCTGATTGTAGAGTAAGCGCCTTTTAACAGTATCGTTCCTGTGAGCGTAAAGTTCCGCATACAGTGCGTCAATTATGATGCCAAGCGGTCGTTTCAATTCATAGTGATACATTTTTTCCAGCCACTCTTTCGGCGTTTTGTTCATTTCTTCAGCAATTCCGTAACGTGTCATCTTTTTGCGAATATGCCGAAAAAGTGGTAGAATGCTTTTGGGTGAATAAAACAGAATCTGTCTGAGAAATACCCGTGCCAATTTGAAAAGTATAAAACCGATTGCAATCAGGGGAAGCAGGTTTACAAGAATGGCGAAAAGAAAATCTGCAATTGGTCCCGGCAATATTCTGCTGAGGTGAAAAGGAAGTTCAAGCCCCGGCTCCTTATCTTTTTCGTTTATATCAGATGGCAACATTGTCAGATTGAATCCCGCTTTGCCTTCAACGAGATATGGAATATACTGGTATATGGGAAGACGCGGAGAATCAAATTCGGCAACTGTATCGACTATACCGTAAGGGGTTTCGCACCAGGCGTGCGCCATTCTTGAAGTTACTGAAAACAGTCCCTCTTCATCTCGTTGGCTTGTTATATGGAATCCTTCAACATAATTTGCCTCTACACCGACGCATCGCAGAAGGATAACCGCTGCGGAAGCAAACGCGGTACAGTATCCTTTTTTTGATACAAAAAGAAAATGATCGACAAAGTCGCTGTTCGCGGGTGCCGGTTCGTTCGAGAGTGAATACTTGTAGTTTTTTTCCAGAAAAGACTCGATTGCCGCAATCTTTTCCCCGTTATTCTCTGCCGCGGCATCGTCGCATATTTTTAGCGCGAGTTGTTTGATTCTATCTGGCAACCCGGGATACAGCTGCAGCGAATAGCCCGTGCTTAGGGGGCGCTCATCGTAATAGACTGTGTATTTTTTTTTAATATAGCTTTCATCGGCACTGCGCAGATTTCCGTCGTTGTTTACGCGAATATCGTTGTGAGAAGACACTGCAACGGTGTGCCGCATGATGAAAAAATAGGAAGTCCTGATCCCTTTCGGAATAATGTCAATTGATCTGATCGACGCATCGAATTCATCTTCGCTTCGGGAAACGAAGTTCCGGAAAAAAGTATCTGATCGCCAGGATCGTCCATTGTAAATCGAACGTATTTTGCCCCGCAGGTAGGGCGCATGTTCGGCGGCGACCAGCATGACAAGCCGCTCATCCGGAAACAATTCTCCGTCAAGAGGCATATCTTCATCGGAGAAACCGGTGCTTCGTTTTCCCGAAATGTGGGCTATGTTGGCGTACATAGCATGTCTGAGCGGCGCGAAGCGGTCAGTAAAACTGCTTGTGCCGAAAACACCGATCATAATGTAGGCGAATACAACAACCGCGAGTGAAATCCCCGCCGAATACGCGATCAGATACCGGGGGATGTCGATTCCCGTGACCGCCATGTTTCTCAGATATGCCGTTACTATGGTGAATGAAACCATCAACCATAAAATGGTGGCGTTATAGGGCTGAAAATATGAGTCAAGACCACCCGCAGAGATCAGCAGTACCGAAGAGAATAACAATGCAAGTGCCGCAGTTGCGCTTACATTGTAAAGAATAAACATGAGCAGAAATGTTAGCGGAGGCAACAGCATTATGAAGGGGATGTAACTGGCAAATTGCGTCGGCTTGTTTTGACGAATCATTTCGTTCAGAGAGAGAATGTTATCGATATAGTGTTGGCGAAAATAAGCAATGCACTGAACTCTCATTACAATACAGATAATCATAAGAATGAATAATGATGCGAGTATTAGTATGAACTGATTTTTACGCTGCGGCGCTATTGACCGTATAAGATGGAAAACAACAATGCCGCTTGCAGTCAAAAATATGGAGAGCAGATAATTGAAATCATAGATGATGTAGGTTGTCGCAAAAAAATGCGACAGGACAGTGACAAGAACCAGAGCGAGCGTTTCGGGGTAATGATCGGCGGCAAACTTGAGCAATTTCATTGTGCATTTGACGAGAAATGATCCCATTGCTCATTGCCCCTCTGTCATATAGGATCCCGGTGAGTCAAGAGCGAGAACCCGGCTGTAATGAATTGCGTTCGTGTTTTCGCTTTCGTCACAATGAATGAGAGTAATATCGTATTGAAAGTAACGGTTACGAATCAGCGATATGACGGTTTCGTCGGGTAAAGCACATATAATGAAAATGCGTGTCATTCTGTCAAAACGGGCAAGTTCACGAGTCACAAAATCACTGAAGTCGCGCTCCGCGGCACTCGGTGTAATGGTCAGCTGTTCAATAAATTCGTGAAACCTGTATATCGAGGTGATCTGATGATGTTCGCGCAGTGACGAGTGAATATACACATCGGCGTTGATGCCGATGCGTGCCGCATCCAGTACAAGAGATCCCGCCGTGTCGGCGATTCGTTCTTCGATTTCTCCTGTTGTATCCAGGCTGTAGTTGCTTCGTGAGAAATCCGCAAGCACGACAATCGATATTCCCGATGTGGATTCATATTTCCGCACAAATAGTTCGTTGTGACGTGCCGACACCTTCCAGTGTATTTTTTTAGTCGAATCACCGGCAACGTATTTGCGGATGTCGCTTATCATATACTGGTTTTCCCTTTTTGCGTTTATATTGATCATGTCCATGAAAATATCGTTACCGGTATTTTCCGTTGAAACGCGATACAGGGCAGGGTATACCTTAAGCTGTATACCCAGACTGCGTCGAATGTGCAGCGTCATAATTCCGAAAAGATCGTGTACTTGCACCTCGATCGTGCCGATGTCGTATATGCCCCGGGTGAAAAATTTCTCGCTGTATTCTATCCAGAAATTTTCATCAAGTGTGATACTGCCCTTTTTCGCGACGATGCAATTGCCGTTTTTGTATTGAAATACATGCATCACACTGACCGGCAGACGCGATTCGAAGCTGAGTTGCCAGCTTACGGTATCACCGGCCCGGAAAATACGGTTTTCGATATGTAATTCTATATGCAGCAATTCTGACAGAAGGCGAAGGTAAAGACAGGAAGTCGCGCTGATAATCACCAGTGCGTAAAAAGAAAGAAAGACCAGATGTCCTGCCGTGCTGATGACCAGCAATAGCATCAATAAGGCAAAAAGGGGAAATCGCCGCTGAATCCTGATCTTTGATGAATTCATATGTGAACGCTTACATTCCGGGAATTCTGATCGAATCAAGAATTTCAAGAACAATATCGGTTTTACTCGCGCCGCGAGATCTTCCAAGCGGTGAGAGAAACAGGCGATGAGCCAGTACGGATACGGCATTTTTTTTGATATCGTCAGGACTGACAAAATCTCTGCCGTCTAGCAATGCGGCGGCCTGTGCCGTGCGTGCGAGAAACAGCGCCCCTCTGGTGCTTGAGCCAAGCGAAAGATACTCGTGTGTTCTGGTCTTTGAGGTGATCATGGCGATGTAGTTATAGATATGCTCCGAAATGATCACCGATGCCCGTTTCTTTTGCAACTCGACTATCTCCTCGGCTTGCGCGACTGCAGAGAGCTCAAGCGGTGAGCTGCGTTCAGTTTTGTCTTTCAGAATCTCAACCTCGGTATCGAAATCGGGATGTCCAATGGTGACACAGAGCAGAAAACGGTCGAGTTGCGCTTCGGGCAGATTAAAAGTCCCCTCGTATTCGACAGGATTCTGCGTTGCGATAACAATGAAGGGGCGCGGCATCGCCCAGGATGTTCCGTTTTCTGTGATCTGCCTTTCCTCCATTGATTCGAGAAGCGCGGATTGTGTTTTCGGCGAGGTCCGGTTAATCTCGTCGGCAAGAAGAATGTTGGTGAATATCGGCCCCTTTCTGAACTCAAATTGCATTGTTTTCTGGTTATAGATAGATATGCCGGTTATATCCGAGGGCAGCAGATCGGGGGTAAACTGTATTCGCTGAAAGGAAAGATCAAGCGAACTGGCAATCGCTTTGGCCAGTGTTGTCTTGCCTGTGCCCGGTATGTCCTCGATCAGTATGTGACCCTCGGCAAGAATTCCTTTAAGAATGCCGAGTACGGCATCACGTTTTCCAAAGATAATCTTTTCGATATTCTCGATGACAGATTGCAATAGTGTTTCCATAAAACCATGCCTTTATTGATAATTAGGGCCCGGTGTACGATAATCGCAACACCACTTTCACTTTTTGTGCCGCATCGCTTTTATCGCAAGACTTTTTTACATGATTGCGTGAAGCCCTTGACACCGCTTCGCCATTGTTTAGATTAATGAAATCTGGAGGCCTACTATGCCGGAATTGCCTGATCTCGAACTGTTTGCCGCAAATCTTCGAAGGCACTTTGTCGGAAGACAGCTGACAAACCTGAAGGTGTATGATATTTTCCGGGTTACTGCCGTTGAAGCTGATTTTCGTAAGCAGCTGGCAGATAAAAGTCTTCAGACGATCGGGCGTGACGGAAAGGAGCTGTTCTTTCAGTTCGCCGGTTCATCGTTTTCGATCCACCTCATGCTGAAGGGCTGTCTGTCATTGCATGCAAGTGATGAGTCTGTCGAGGAAATCAAATATAAATGTGCCGCGTTTATTTTCGGTGACAGGCTTTTACTGGTGAGTGATCCCGGAAAGATGTGCAGAATCACTCTTCAACCTGCGAGAGCCGCCGCCCCGGATGTATTGTCCCCCGCTTTCACAAAAGACTATTTTTTGAAAAAACTTTTGTCTCGCAAAAAGATGAGCGTAAAAGAGTTTCTGACCGATCAGAAAATTATGAGGGGGATAGGCAATGCCTATTCCGACGAAATTCTTTACGATTGTCGTATTGCTCCCGATTCTATCTGTGCAGAAATACCCGCCGATGCCGCCGACCGGCTCTATCGTTCTATCACCGCAGTATTAAAGGATGCGATCGCCCAGCTGCAATTGAGCTGTCCCGATGCGATAAGCGGTGAATATAGAGGTTTTCTGAAAGTGCATCGCAAGGATCTTACCGTGACGCAAAGCGGTGCGCTAATTCGTGTTTTTACGAGCGGGGGGATAAAGACCTATTATACTGATGAACAGATCAGATATGCGGGAAAAACTCCCTTCTAGCGCTCAAATAAAATCAGGCAAAAAAAAGAAGCGGATTATCGTCCGCTTCTTTTTTTACGCTTTCAATGGCAGTGCGCCGCCAGAACTACCATGCGTCGCTTTGGCGATCCTGGTATTTATCGCGTACTTTTGCTGAAATATTATCAACGTAGAAATAGTGCCACTCGCCCAGACGTGTGGTGTTGCCGGGATTATAGATCATTTTTAACAATGCTATTGAACGCGGCTGCGCGAGATACTTGTCTTCCTGTCTGATATCTTTTGTCAGTTTGACGGTCAGTTTGCGCCAACCGAGAAAATTGAGTTTTCCGAAAGAAAGACGGTGAATCGTACCGTCCGCATCCTGCAAAATCAGCGACAGTTCTCCGGCAAACTTCTTGCCGTAGACCCACACCGAAATCGACTGGCAATGCTTGTCCGTCTCCAGCTTTTTGGGGAAAGTAACAGTCGTGTAATCACCCTGACGTCCGAAAACCTTGACACCCAGATACTTCTTCGAATCCTTCACCGGAGCCGGAAATGTATCACGAATTGCCACTTCTGCCTGCTGATCCTTTGTGACCCGTATGGAAATGTTCGATTTTTCGTAAGTACTTGTTTCAAAATCCTCAAGAACGAGCTCGGAATAGACCTGATCGTTTAAAATATCTTCGGTCGAGTCTTCAACGACAGCCTCGGCCGCCGCCGGCTGCTGAGCCTCTCCCTGGGGAGCATTTGCCGCCTGGGATAAAAGTGACAGCGGTAATAATACAAGAGCAATAAGTATGCCTATTCTTTTTCCAATAGCCATTAGCTATGACCTCCGGTGAATTCGGGTGATTTGCCGTCTGATAAGACACATCGTCTCCCATTATACTCATTTTCCGCCAGTCTGTCAAATATTTATTCGTAACCTTGTGATCGAGAGGGTGGGCAAAAGTATGCGCGGCCCTCAATCCGTAAAAAATGCGACTGAAATAAGCTGCATCCGATTTCGCAGCCGCACTTTAATAAGCGAATGTGAATGTAAAACCAATGTAAACTTCAGTCGATTCCCTGATTGAAAATGAATAGTAACAGCAGATATGTTCGGCAATAATAAAGTATCAATTATTAATTATTGGTAAATTTTTAATCAAAATATAAAAGTTGAATAAAAACTGCTTTACAGTCCGCCCGTGTTGGTTTTTTTAATTTTGGATATGCTGAACTAATGAGAGGGTTTTTATGGATTTTTTGAGCTACATGTCCTCATCGAATAGCGCAAAGAATGTTAATGAACTACTGAGGGACTTTTTGCGTTTTCTCGAGAACTTTGGCTTGCAGAGTTTTGTTTTGGCGGAAGTATCACGACAAACGATAGAAAATAAAAATGCCACCTTCGGAATTCTCGCAAATTATCCTGAAGAATGGCTCTTGCATTACAAGAATAATGGATACGCAGACCATGATCCGGTATATAACCGTTCCTTTACAGCCCGAAATCCATATTCGTGGAGTGATATAACGGCCGGGAACGTTTCAAAAATGGGGTGGCGGGTCATGAATGAGGCAAAAGAGCATGGTCTTTGCAGCGGTATTGGTGTCCCCATTCATCGGCCTTTCGGGCGGCTGTTCGGCTTCGGTTTTGCCTCTCCGGAGACGTCAATCCGCAGTGATAAAAATACCATGAGTATTATCAATGTCGCATCACAGCATTTTTTCATCGTTTACTCGGGTCTCTGTGCAATTGAATCGACGTCGCAGTCAGATGATATTCTCACAAGGCGTGAAAAAGAGGTTCTGCAGTGGATAGCTTTCGGCAAATCCCGCAGAGATGTTGCCGAATTGCTGGCGGTGAGCGAATCGTGCATAAAACGGCACTGCGAGAATGTATTTGAAAAACTCGGAGCCAATTGCATATCGTTTGCGGTTCTAAAAGCCTTACGCGACGGATTAATCTCCCCTTTCTGATTTCTGCTGAAGTAAACTGCAATGATTTCGGGGCAAAGTTCAGCCTGTTTCATCCGCGTTTTGTTTGTCGTTGTCGGTGAGCGCAAATTACGGCTTTTACGGATGAATTCATCTGAAAGGAACTTCGCGGGAATAACTTTTTTTGTGTTTACCTCTCAAAATCAGCAGTTCCTTTTCTTCTAAATATGAAATGCGGCAGTACACACTTTTCCGGGTTTAATCGAAGCGGAAAGCGATGTATGTACCGCTTCCGCTTCAAATCGGGTCCGGCTCTTTATTTTGCCTTTTTGAGCAGTTCCGGAATAGTCTGGATTGAATTCTTTATGTTTCCAGTCGCCGACTTGAGGCCGATGACGACCTGTGGTATTTTAACTGCATTCGGTCCCGCAAAATCAGCCTGAGCGCTTCCGATCAAACCCTGTCCCTGGCTGTACAGTCTTTTCCCTTCGGCAGCCATCGGTATTAGCATGCGGCGGGCTTCATTTTTTTTCCCGTTTGCGATCAGCGAATCAGCGACTTTCACTTTGCCATAGAATATAGCCGATTCTTTGAAGAAGCGGTCATACTTCGGCATTCCCACGCTTGAGTAGGAAACGTTTTCCTTCTTCAGAACATTAATTTTTGTGTTGTTTTCATACTTCGCCAGACCGGGGCCGAGATCACGCATTGTGACGGCCTGCGATGTTGACGCGCACGAACTTGCCAGACAAATAACGCAGGCAAGAAGCATCATTGTGATTGTTGTTCTCATGGTTAATCCCTCATAAGTAGTATTGGGAAGATCAAAGCGGTATTCTTCTGATTCATCACAGAAGCGGATCTGTAACAATGTTGAAAACGGCTTGTTTCCCGATGGCTTCGATACTATATGATTTGGAATTCTGTGTAAATTGGGTGATCGGCCAGTATAATGAAAAAAGAGCGGTATTTACTGATGATTGCTTTTTTGATAGAGAGAAATTATGGTGTAGATCTGTTCTTCCGGGCTTGAAATTACATATCAGCTCAATTTTTCATCATTTGAGACTTTCGTATTGACAATAAGGGGCACCATTTTAGACAATCGCACCTATACCCTCCAGGAGCACTCTAATGCCAAAACGCAAGGATATAAAGAAAATTCTTATTATCGGATCGGGCCCGATCGTGATCGGACAGGCCTGCGAGTTTGACTATTCTGGCTCACAAGCCTGTAAGGCGCTGAGAGAAGAGGGATACGAAGTCGTGCTGGTAAACTCGAATCCGGCGACGATCATGACCGATCCCGAAATGGCCGAAAGTGTCTACATAGAACCCATCACTCCCGATTGTGTCGAGAAGATCATCGAGCGCGAACGGCCTGACGCGATTCTGCCGACAGTCGGCGGGCAGACCGCACTGAACACCACCATGCGCCTGCACGAACTGGGAATACTTGAAAAGTACAAGGTCAAGCTGATCGGCGCGAACATAGAATCAATTGAAAAGGCTGAGGATCGCGATCGTTTCAAACAGGCGATGCTGAAGATAGGCATCGATGTGCCGCGCTCCTTTATCGTCACTTCGCTTGAAGAATCAATAAAAGTCATGGACGAGCTTTCGCTGCCCATCATCATCCGTTCGGCTTTTACCCTGGGGGGCAGCGGGGGTAATATCGTTTATAATAAAGAAGATTATCTCGATCTTGTTCTCAAGGGAATCGAGGAATCACCGATAAACCAGGTCATCATTGAAGAATCGGTTCTTGGCTGGAAAGAATATGAACTTGAGGTGATGCGGGATACCGCTGATAACGTCGTCATCATCTGTTCAATTGAAAACCTTGATCCGATGGGCGTACATACAGGCGACTCAATCACCGTTGCTCCGCAGCAGACGCTTTCCGATGTCGAATATCAGCGCTTGCGTGATTATTCGATACGGATTATCCGTGAAATCGGTGTCGACACCGGGGGATCAAATATACAGTTCGCCGTCAATCCCGAAGATGGACGGGTCATCGTCATAGAGATGAACCCGCGTGTCAGCAGAAGTTCGGCTCTCGCATCGAAGGCGACAGGTTTTCCCATCGCGAAAATCGCGGCGAAACTGGCGATCGGTCTGACCCTGGACGAGATACAGAACGATATTACGCGCGAGACTCCAGCCTCATTTGAGCCGACTATTGACTATGTCGTACTGAAAATACCGCGCTTCAATTTCGAGAAATTTCCGCAGGCGATTGACATTCTTGGTCCGCAGATGAAGGCCGTTGGTGAAACGATGGCCATCGGAAGAACCTTCAAGGAATCGCTGCAGAAAGCCCTGCGTTCGCTCGAAACAGATCACTACGGTCTTGGTTCGGATGGAAACCTGAAGCTTGAAGCGAAACTCGATCGTCTTGAGCCTGAAAAGGTCCGGGATGTGATCTCCAATGCGCTTACCGTTCCCCGTTCAGATCGCATTTATTATGTCAAGATCGCGCTCGAGAGAGGCTTCAGTCCCGAAGAGATATACTCCCTTTCGGGAATCGACCCCTGGTTCATATGGCAGATTGAAGATCTGCTGAAGGCCGAACGTGAATTTGCCGAAGATTTTGCCGCTAAGGGCCTGCGCCCCGAGTCGATCGAAAAAATGAAAAAACTCGGTTTCTCTGACAGGCAGCTCGGTTTTCTGAGTGATGCCGCGAATTTAACCGAACTCTTCAACAAGGGAGAGGACTATCAGAAGCAGTTTTACGCGCAGTTGAAAAACAAAGAGGCGGTTATTCGAAATTTCCGTTTCGAGCACCATGTCGAACCCGGTTACCGTCTTGTCGACACCTGTGCCGGCGAATTTGAGGCCTATACCCCGTATTATTATTCCTCCTATGATGCCGAAAACGAGATGCATGAGACCGGCGGAAAAAAAGTAATGATCCTTGGCGGCGGCCCCAATAGAATAGGGCAGGGCATCGAGTTCGATTATTGCTGCTGTCACGCATCCTACGCGCTCCGCGACGAGGGATACGAGTCCATCATGGTCAATTCCAATCCGGAGACGGTCTCAACCGACTATGACACTTCGGATAAACTCTATTTTGAACCGCTGACACTCGAAGATATTCTGCATATTTACAGAAAAGAGAAACCCGAAGGCGTTATCGTGCAATTCGGCGGACAGACGCCGCTGAAACTGTCACGTCAGTTGCTGGAAAACGGCGTAAAAATTCTCGGAACTTCACCCGATGCGATAGACCGTGCCGAGGACAGGGAAAAATTCTCCGCACTTGTCGAGAAGCTCGGGCTGATGCAGCCGGATAATGGTATCGCTTTTTCGAAGAACGATGCTCTGTCGATAGCGGCGACCATCGGTTATCCGGTACTGGTGCGTCCTTCCTATGTGCTTGGCGGCCGAGCAATGGCAATCATATATGACGAAGAGAGCCTGGTCGAGTACATCCATACGGCGGTCGATCTTTCGCCCGAACATCCGGTGCTTGTCGATCGCTTTTTGCAGAATGCGCTTGAGGTTGACGTTGACGCTCTTTGTGACGGGACTGACGTCTATGTCGCGGCGATCATGCGTCACATAGAACAGGCCGGTATACACTCGGGCGATTCAGCCTGTGTTATCCCCCCGCTTGGTATCGAAAAAGAAATGATTGCCCGTATAGAGGAGCAGACCCGTGCCCTGGCGATCGAGCTCGGGGTTTGCGGGCTTATCAACATTCAGTTCGCGATACAGAACGGCAATCTTTACATTCTCGAAGTGAATCCCCGTGCATCGCGCACCGTTCCCTTTGTTTCAAAGGCAAAGGGAATCCCGGTTGCGAAACTGGCGCTGAAGCTCATGCTCGGTACCAAGCTGAGGGATATGGGGCTTACCGAACGAATCGAAATCCCCTACATTTGTGTGAAAGAGGTCGTGCTGCCCTTCAACAAATTTCCCGGTGTGGACAATCTGCTCTCTCCCGAGATGAAATCCACCGGAGAGGTGATGGGAATCGGTGCGACGTTAAATGAGGCCTTTTACAAAGCCGCTTTGGCGAGCGGTGACCGGCTTCCGTTTTCGGGAACCGTTTTTGTCTCCCTTAACCGGGAATCGCAGCCCGAGCTTCTGCCCTACATTGAGAAGCTTGCGAAAAACGGCTATACGCTTGTCGGTACCAGCGGCACCGCGGAATTTCTCTCGAAAAACGGCATCGATTGCGAGAAGATACATAAAATTGACGAGGGGCGTCCTAATATCATCGATCGTCTGAAAAACGGCAAGATCGATCTGGTGCTGAACACTCCAGGAAGTTATAAATCCTCAAAGGATTCGTTGATGATTCGTCAGGTGTCGATCCGCTGCCGTATACCGATCATAACCACCTGCGAGGCGGTTCGTATTGCGGTTGATGCAATGCTTCACATGAAGCAGAATCCCGATATTTCGATAGAAAAGATTCAGAACTACCATCAGATGTTGAAAAATGGCGGAATGTAAGCGTAAAATGACTAAAGTTTTTCGCTTATTGTGCCGACCACCCCAGTATTGGGCCTAACTGCCAAAGGAGGGGCGATATGGATGTAGCATCTTTGCAGCAGACACAGTCAAGTATCAGGGAAATGGGTAATCTTCTTAAGTCGATGACCGATGATCGTATACAGATGACAAACAAGGCTTTGGATTATTCAGTTTCCGTAAGGGTAGAGAACGCGGCGTTGGGCAATATGCTCGATGTTTCCGCCTGAATACCCTTATGATGTAAAAAGACGGTCATGCCGTCTGTGTATCGTAGCGGGCAAAAAAAAGAGCGGATCAAAACCGCTCTTTTTTTTGCCCCGGGCATCTATATAAACACTTTTCAGTGATTTTCTATCGCTATTTTTTTGGGCTGTGCCTTTTCGCTCTTCGGCAGGGAGATGGTAAGCGTTCCCTTGTCATAGGCCGCTTCGATTCTTGCCGTGTCTATCTCGTCCCCAAGTCTGAAAGCTCTGCGATAGGTATAGACTGCATCCTTCGCTACGTTGCTGTTGTTTTCGTTGAATTCCGCTCCGGTTTCCGCGCTGAATTCGATGGTGTTGTTCTCGACGGTCAATGACAACAAATCTTTTTCGGCGCCCGGAATATCCGCAATGAGCCTGTAAGCGTTTTCTTCTTCAATTATATCGGTAAAGGGGCTTATGTAGATATGTTCACGAGCCGCTGTTGCTGTTTGGGTGTTCATATAATCCTCCTGTTACTTGATCTCGATCTTCTTGGGTTTCGCCTCTTCGGCTTTTTCGAGGTTCACGTAGAGCACGCCGTTTTTTATATGGGCGCTGACCCGGTCCGGATCCACTCGATAGGGCATTTTGATCGCTTTTGAAAAAGTACCGTAGGGACGTTCTCTTCTTATATAGCGCAGATCCTCTTCGCTATGCTTTTTCTCGAAAGAGATCTTGAGAATGTTGTTTTCCAGTTGCAGGTCTATATCTTCCATTGAAGCTCCCGGTACGTTAAAGCGCACACCTACTTTATCCCCCTCGTCTTTATACTGCAATTGCAGATAATCGTTTTTGTAGCCCGGTTCTGCAAAGGTATCCAGAATTGAACCAAGCTCGTGAAGCATTGTGTAAGCTGGTAACATTGTCTTCCTCCTGTCGTTTTGTTAGCACTCATTGATATTGAGTGATAACAAAATACAAAAAATGTTACTGTTCGTCAATACTTTTTGTCATTTTTTTTATATCTTTTAACCCAAAATAGTTTTTTACCATGCCAGTGATGCAAAATGGCATTTCTTTTTGCCTTGACATTGAATTCAATAATCAATATTTAATAATTTTGAATGTCCGCTCCAGCGGCTCAACAATACGTTTTCCCGCATGAATGCTTCCAGGTGAGATTTGCTATGATAAAATTCTTACGTTTTTCGCTAACGATATTTCTGCTGCTGTGCAATACTGTATCCTGCAGCGATAATGACGGCAAGACTGTCAGGGCCGCCAATGCTTTGTATGCCGCCGGGGCCGGGCAGGACATATACGGTGGAATTGACGCTGCAAAATATCTCAGTGGAATGTTTGATCCCAAAAATCATCCCGCTTTCGTCTGCATTAACGATCTTGGAATTGACACCGACGGAAGACGCCACTATCTGCGAAGGGAGGCGGCGCAGGCCCTCAAGCAGATGATCGCCGCTTTTCACGCGGAGCATCCGAATGTCAGAATTTGGGTGCAGAGTTCCACGAGAACCTTCGATGACCAGAAACGTATCTGGAATAACAAATTCAATGGGGTCACGCGTGTCGGCGGAAAAAAACTCAATGAGGCTTACCCCGATCATTATGCACGCGCTCTCAAAATTCTCGAATTTTCATCGATGCCTGGCACCTCCCGTCATCATTGGGGAAGCGACTTTGACATTAATATTCTTACGAACAGTTATTACGAAACGGGTGATGGTGCGATCATTCTTGAATGGCTAGAGAAAAACGCTTCGCGTTTCGGATATTACCGACCCTATACGGCCGGGCGCCAAAATGGCTATGCGGAAGAGCGCTGGCACTGGAGTTATGTTCCCGTTTCGGTACAGTTTTTGCGACTTTGGGTCGAATTATATAACAGCGGAGCGATTAGTATCTCGCAAAAAGGGCTTTTTGGCGGATCGGAAGCGGCTGGAAAGCTCGCTCCTCTCTACGTGCTGTCCGTTGCCCCCGCATGCAGGTAAGGTATGGATTCCAAAAAACGGGCTGAAATGATAAGAACGGGAAATACGCTTTTTAATGAGGGCAAATATACCGAAGCGGAGAAATTCTTCATCACTAGCGCCTACAAAGACGGGCTGGAGCGAATAGGCGATCTTCTGTACTATGAAAAACGGCAGCCGCTTGCGGCATTCAAATACTACAAGATGTCGGGAAGCACCGCCAAGGTGAACGAGATATTTGAACGCATGATCTTCGCCTTCAGAAAATTGCTGTCAGACGGAAAAGAGTCAGATGCCGAAACAGCCCCGCGAATACACCTCGAGCCGATTAAGGTGTCAAAAAAACTGAAGATTCTGGCCGAGGAAATTCTAAGAAACGGAAAGCTTGATACTACTGAAATTCCGAAGAGTCCTAACTCCTGAAATGTGAGGGATCATTGAGGTACTCTTCCAGCGTACGCAGTTTCGTCAGCACATCCTGAACGTCTTTTCTCGTGTTATTCAGGGTGATCTGCGCGTCCTGTAAAAACTGTTTTCGTTGTGTCACCTTCATCTTTTCCTCAAAATTGCCGACCCGGGCCACCATCTCCTGAAAGCGGTCGATAACCGTCAGAAAAATCTTGTATATTTCCCTGAAATAATCATTGATCTCGCACAGCAGTATGAAGCGTATCTTTGTTTTCTCGCTTTGTATTGATTGCAATGTGCGCTGGGCGGGTCGTGAAAGCCGGGTGATGTAGTATGATACGGGGCGTGGATACTCCTGCAGCTCTTTCTGGATATTGCATATTTCTTCGTATTTTTTATAAGCTTCGATATCGAGTGTCCGTTTGAGATCTTCGAAATCGTTGTGGTTCTGACGGTCCTGGTGAGATATGATCTGTGCTTTGCTGATGTTGCTGATAACGGTGACAAAACGCTCTTTATGCAGTTTAATCGCATCAAACAGGGCGAGTACGAAGCTGTCAGGTATAAAGGGTTCCTGGTTTTGCGTGTCGTTTTCTTCAAGAATTTCCGCAACAGCGTCTTCACCCTCCGGGACGTAGGCTTCGGCGCTCATCTCAAGGGTATCCTCCTCCAGCAGATCATCCTCTCCCTCATTTGTTACCTCGTTTTCCTGAGAGAGTTTTTCCTTAGCGGAGCTTTGTATCTTTGCGTTTCTGCGGTTTTCGACCATCCTTGAGCGGATGGTATCCGCCCGGTCGCTTGTTGTTCGAAGCAGACGGACCACAACGACTTTTCTCTGCTGACGGTCGTATTTGAGCCCGTAAAGGTTGCCTCTGGAGTCGATATAGCGTTTATTCAGGTCGTACACGGTCGTTTTGGACGTGTCGATTTGTGATGCGTCGTCAATATAGATAAAATCTGTTCTCATTGTGAAGGCCGTAACCGGTTTACAGATCGTGCACTTCAAGATCTTGCAAGGGGGTGTCAAACTCTACGGCGATATAGCCGTTTTCCCGAATTTTGAGTCCCTTGTACTTTCTTGCTGCATCAGACGGGTTATTTTTCAGAAGACCGGTGCGTACGATCGAACCAATACAGACGTACACCCGTCGTTCTGTCTTAAATGTGATTGTGAGGGGAACATTGAGCCCGCACTTTGCGTTAGTGGCGATAAAAACTCCGCCGCAACTGATATCGAGAATTCTTCCGTGGCTTTTTTTATACCTTGGCTGGCTATCCTCTGAGTCCGGAATTTCCAGAGCATAGGAAAACCGGGTTTTTAGCAGGCACGCAAACCGGGGAAATCTTCTTTTTTCCTGCATGGGCTCTCCTTTGCGCGCAGATTCGAGGGTGATAGACCAAAGCACACAACTTGGGCTATAATAAGTGCCGACACTCATTATTGTCAAATCTTTTCAAGCCTTGATCACCTCATTTTGCCTCTGTGTCTGTTATCGGATAACAGTTTGGCAAAAGGATGCAAGAGATAATTTAACAAGCCGTTAAAATATGCCATTAAATGCTTATTGACGATGGGCCGGTCAATTTTCACCGTTGAAAAAAACGGAGCGCTGTAATGGGAGAAAAAACACGATTTATCTTTATCACCGGTGGGGTGTGTTCTTCCCTTGGAAAAGGGATTGCGACGGCATCTTTGGGATTATTGCTGGAAGGACACGGATATTCGATTTCCATTGTCAAGATGGATCCCTATCTCAATATTGATCCCGGCACTATGAGCCCGTATCAGCATGGAGAGGTGTATGTTACCGATGACGGAGCCGAAACGGATCTTGATTTGGGTTACTATGAGCGCTATACCAATTCGAAATTGAACCGCAAAAACTCTATTTCCACAGGGCAGATATATCTCTCGGTAATCGAGCGCGAGCGGCGGGGGGATTATCTCGGAAAAACCGTGCAGGTGATACCTCATATAACCGATGAGATCAAGAAGCGCATTTTTGATGTTGCCGCAGACAGTGATGTTGATTTTGTTCTGGTCGAGATCGGCGGAACTGTGGGCGATATTGAATCAGTGCCCTTTCTTGAGGCGATTCGCCAGATCAAGATGGAGCTTGGCACAAAAAGAGCGATGAATATCCATCTTACGCTGATCCCTTCAATAACCGTTGCCGGAGAGATGAAATCGAAACCGACACAGCACTCGGTGAAAGAGTTGATGCAGACGGGAATTCTTCCCGATATTCTCTTGTGTCGCGCCAACAGAATGCCCGACGAGGAAATGCGCAGGAAAATCGCACTGTTCTGCAACGTTGCGGTTCGCAATGTCATTCCCGCCATCGACAGTGAGTCTATTTACGATATCCCCCTGATGTTGCATGAAAACGGCTACGATTCGATTGTGCTCGAGCGTTTCGAGATGAAGGCCAAGGATCTTTCCATCGGCTCATACCTGGATTTTCTCGACCGTTTTCACAATCCGAAGGATACTGTTACCATCGTGGTCGTCGGTAAATATATTTCGCTTCAGGATGCATATAAGTCAGTGTTCGAGGCGCTTCTTCATGCTGCGGTGGCGAACAGCGCGAAATTGCAGCTTGTCAAAATCGATTCGGAGGATCTGGAAGCCGATCCTGCACGGCTCACGGCAATGCGCGATTCCATTGACGGTATTCTCGTTCCGGGCGGCTTCGGAGTGAGAGGTGTCGAAGGAAAGATAATGGCGATCCGTTTTGCCAGAGAAAACAATATTCCCTTCTTCGGCATTTGTCTGGGTCTGCATACCGCGGTCATAGAGTTTGCACGCAATGTTTGTCTGCTTCCCGGCGCGAATTCCCATGAGTTTGATCCCGATTGTGAGAATCCGGTCATATCTATCATGGAGGAGCAAAAGGCTATTACCGGCCTGGGGGCTTCCATGCGTCTTGGATCCTATGCCTGCGATCTTGCCCCGGAATCGGGTATCAGAAAAATATACGGAAAAGACCGGATACATGAGCGGCACCGGCATCGTTATGAATTTACGTCGAAATACCGCGATCTTTTTGAGAAGAAAGGTATGTGTTTCGGTGGTACGAATCCGGAAAGCTCCCTCGTTGAAACCATAGAGTTGCCCTCTCACGCCTGGTTTTATGCGACTCAGTACCATCCGGAATTCAAATCAAAGCCGACAGACGCTCACCCGCTGTTTACGAGCTTCATTAAAGCGGCACTTTCCAAAGAAAGCTAGTTTTTAGGCTATCCCTTCCCGTATCGTGCTTGAAAAATGCGGGAAGGGGATTATCTTTGGAGAAGAACGCTGTCGTTTACCCCGGTGCCGGGTTTCGGGGGCGGCTTTTGCAGAGTTCTCCGGAGATGATGAGGTTTTTGAATGGCGCTTTCCGTATCTCTTGGTCTTAAGCAGTCACAGCGACTGGCAATGACGCAGTCATTGCGCCAGTCAATCGAGATGCTTCAATTGTCAACCATCGAACTAAGCGAGCTGATAGCCGAAGAGCTGGAGACCAATCCGGTTTTGGAAGAGTTGGCTGAGTTTGAACAGGATACCCCGCTGCCCGAATCACTATCCACAGTACAGGAAGACATAGAAAGACAGCTCTCCGGCGATGGTTCTTCTCATGAGTCGATCGAGACGGATCTTATCAATTTCGCCGATGCGAGCGACGTCGGGCTTTCCGGCGAGTATGATGAAGAGAAAAAGCAGCGGATAATCGAAAATGCCTTTACCCGTGACGAATCGCTACTCGAACATCTGAGCGAACAGATCCGGCTGCTCGATGAGTCTGACGCTTATATCGATACGCTGCTCGTCGTAGCGGGACTTCTTGATGAGAACGGTTTTTTTTCCGGATCCGTTGCGGATGAGTGTGCGCGATTCGGCATGGAAGAACGTGATTTCCGAAGGGCATTAACTGTTGTTTCCCGGCTGGATCCCATCGGCTGCGCTGCCGCAAACCCGAGGGAAAGCCTGCTTGTTCAGGCGAAGATCATCTATCCTGATGATACCGATCTTCATCTTCTGCTGGATTCGTTTTTCGAGGATATTTCATCGCTGTTTTATGAACGCGCCGCAAAAAAAATGGGCGTTCCCCTTGACTATATCGTTCAGAAAGTCTCACTTATACAGAATCTGGATCCCTATCCCGGACGGAAATTTTCCAGTAACACTATTCGTTATGTGCACCCGGAAGTTGAGGTGGTGCTGGCCGGTGACGAGGTTCACCTCAGCTATATCGATGGCGGCTTTCCCCGTTTGCAGATAAACCAGTATTACCGGCAGATGGCGAAAGACAGTGTGACCGAGAAGAAGACAAAAGAGTTTCTTCGCGAGCAGATTTCATCGGCACGGATGCTCATGAAGAATATTTCAGGTAGAAGGGAGACGCTGCTGAAAGTCACGATGGCGATAATGCAGTCGCAAAAGGAATTTTTGTTGCGGGGGCCGGGAAATCTTCGACCATTGGTCTATGCGGAAATTGCCCAGATGACCGGTTTTCACGAGTCAACCATCAGCCGTACCGCTTCGAACAAGTATGTTCGCACCAAATGGGGTGTTTTCGAGCTCAAATACTTCTTTGTTTCCAAATTGCAATCGGACAACGGAGAGCATTCTTCGGATCATGTCATAAAACTGATTCAGGATATCGTGAACGGTGAGGATGCAGCATCGCCGCTCACCGATGAGCAGATAGTTACAAGGCTTCAGAATGCGGGAATACAGACTGCGAGGAGGACGGTGGCAAAGTACAGGGGGATACTCGATATCCCCCCTTCAAGCAAGCGAAAAAGAATCAATAATTACAAAATGGAGAACTAGCATGAAACTAAAGATTACCGGAAGACACGTAACCGTAACAGATCGGATGAAAGAATTTGCGGAGAGCAAAGTTTCAAAAGTGGAAAAATACTTTCACCAGATAATAGACATTCAGGTGATTTTCTGGGTGGAGAAACTGGATACGTATGTCGAGATCATCATCAATGCTGACGGCGCGCGGTTTTATGCTTCTGAGAAGGGCGGTGATTTTTTCTCTGCTCTGGATGTTCTTCTTGATGTACTGGATAATCAGATAAAGCGTCATAAGGAGAAGCTGCAGGATCATAAATCAAAAACTGGACTCAATCAGCTTCCCGTTATCGATTTGAACAAGGAAAATCTGGTTGATGTTGAACTCGAAGAGGCCTTTATTAAGCCGGTTGACTATAAAGAGGCCTATCTTGAAATGAAAATGGACAATCGTGATTACTTTTTCTTCACGAAGGCCGCTTCGATAGAAGAAAAAACGTCCAGAATGTGCTATTCTGCCCTGTTCAGGAAAAACGGCGAGTTATTCATGGCGGATGAAGAATTTGAAAAAAACGAGCAGAAGAAAACAGTGAATCTTTTTAAGGTGTCGGTTGATGAAGCTGCAGTGGCCGATCCCGTGTTGACTTTTCATAAAAGTGGTGAAACGGTTCCCTCAATCACTCTGAACGAGGCACTGATGAACAGCGGAAACGGCGTTACGCCTTTCTTTAACATAGAATCCGGAGCTATCAACCTTATCGTATCCGCAAAAAATCTGCGTCTGGTGGTACCCGCTTGACACAGAAAGTGCTGATTGGTGATCTGCTGCAGGATCATGCGCAGTTCCCCCTGAAAGCGAAGAGCCTTACCGGGGCGATCGGTCTGAAGAAAGAGATTAAAGATCCCGATATCAACAGGCCGGGTCTGCCCCTGTCAGGTTTTTACGATTTTTTTGCCTGTGACAGAATACAGGTTTTCGGGAAAGGTGAGGCTGCCTATCTTCGTTCGTTTAGCGAAAATGAACTGGAAAAAGTACTTGAACGTTTTTTTTCCTATGAGATATTCTGCTGTGTGTTCACTCACGCAGATGCCCCCCCTCCGGTTTTTGTAGCGTTGGCGAAAGAAAAAAATGTTCCAGTACTGCTTACACAGCTCGGAACGACTGTTTTTATCTCGAATTTCAGTACGATTTTGCTGGAAGCGCACGCACCGGTTCTGGCAATGCACGGTACGCTCGTCGATGTATACGGACTGGGGGTTTTGCTTCTCGGCAAAAGCGGGGTCGGAAAAAGTGAGACCGCACTTGAGCTCATAGAGCGCGGACACCGGCTTGTGGCCGATGATACGGTAACGGTGAAGCGGATAGAGGATGAAACGCTTCTCGGAGCCGGTTCCGAGATCGTACAGCACCATATGGAGATTCGCGGACTGGGCATTATCAATGTGAAGGATATTTTCGGTATTCGCTCAGTTAAAAATAAAAAAAGAATTGAACTAGTCTGTGAACTGGAATACTGGGAGGAGGGAAAACTGTATGACCGGCTCGGACTCGATGAGTCCTGGCACGAGATTATGGGGGTTCGCATCCCTTATATAGTTATTCCGGTGCGCCCGGGGCGTAATATTCCTGTGATAGTAGAGACTGCTGCGCTTAATCAGCGCATGAAAAAGTACGGCATTCATACGGCACAGGAGTTGGATCAAAAAATCCAGGACTGGATTTCTTCGGAGAAGAGTAATGACAGAAAAGAAAGTGCAGGTAACCAGTGATTCCGGAGTGCATGCCCGCCCGGCGATGATGCTCGTAAAAGAGGCAATGAAGTACGAGTGTGATGTTTTTCTGATAAAAGAAAATTCCGAGGCCAATGCGAAATCAATAATGAGCGTTCTCGCTCTCGGCATAACGAGTGGAACAGAGCTTCTGGTACGAGCCGATGGCGAGCGCGAACACGAAATTGTCGAGTCATTGGTGGCCATGATACAGAATGATTTTAAATAAATCCTCTAACGATAAAGTCCGCAGACGGCAGTATCAGGACTTTATCGCTATCTCCGGGCTGTTTCTGATAGCTACGGTTCTCATCGTCGGATTAATGCCCGCCCGATCCGGGTCGGTTTCATTTGACCGCTATTTTCTGAACATTGTGCTTTCAATCCCTGTCATTATTGCGGTCTATTTCATCATTATCACGTTTCGAAGAAAGATAAGTTCCGATTTTAATATTCAGTCGACCGGCATAAGAACAAAAATAATGATCGGTATGCTGTTCATAGCGATCGTTCCCACGCTGCCTATCGTTCTTATAACAAGCAATATAATGAATAAGGCAATCAGTGAACTGTTTGTCAATGAATCGCAGAGCAGTGTTGACGAATCGATTCGCATGGTTCGCCGTCAACTCGACCAGATTCCCACGGAACTGGAATCGGAACTTGATTATTTGAAACGCCTGTATTACGGCGGGGCTTTGTTTTTTGATGATCCGTTTTTGCTTTCGAGACAGGCTGAACTTTCTCTGAAGCAGGGGGATGGATTCTCGGCCTATCGCTTTACCGACAGGGGATTAGAGGTTATAAGCAGGGGCAGTCACGGGATTGATGAGTTTATCAAAGAATCGGTGCCGCATGCGGGAACACGGTTTTACAAGGTGTCCATTGATCGCACGCTGTATGTGATCGCTACCGCGAATATCGGAAACACGCTTATCGTTGTCGACCGTGAAGTGCCGTCAATGCTGTTGCAGGCACTTGAGTCCTTCGAGAAGAGTCGTGTTCGTTACGAACAGCGGCTTTTTATCGTTCCCTATGTGCGTACGGCGATCGGTATCTTTCTTCTTTTGCTGTCGATCGCTGTGATTGTACTTGCACTTTTGCTGAGTTACTATTTTTCCAAAAGTATCGCCTATCCCATCATTGAACTGGCCGATGCGGCGAATCATGTGGCGAAGGGTGATTTCTCGATTGAACTCAAACGGGCCGTTTCAGACGAGATATCACTTTTGTACGATTCATTCAATTCCATGGTGCGTCAGCTTCGTGAGGGGCGCAAGTTGATGCTTCACAACCAGAAGCTCGCGGCATGGAAAGAGGTGGGATCCAAGCTTCTGCATGAAATAAAGAATCCGCTGACGCCTATACGGCTTTCGGCTGAACGAATTCGGAAAAAATTTATCGACGCTGATGCCAATATCGAATCAGTGATTCGTACGGGAACAGAGACGATTATTGAAGAAGTGGATGCGCTGCAGCGCATTCTCGATGAGTTTTCGAAATACGCGCGATTGCCGCAGGTGCAAGGTGAATTGGGGGATTTACATGCGATTCTCGACGGATGTATAAAGTTTTTTCACGGACACGAGAAGATTCTCTTCCGCACAAATTATGATGGTGATATCCCCCCGCTTTGTCTGGACAAGATGATGCTTCGGCAGGCGCTGATAAATATTTTCAAGAATGCGATAGAGGCCATGCAGTATGAGGGTGCGATTGTGATTTCAACCGCACGGGATGCGAACAATGCAGTGATCGTTATTTCTGATACCGGTCCCGGCATTCCAGAGGCCGATATGGATCGGCTTTTTGAACCGACTTTCTCCCGCAAGGCCAACGGTACGGGGCTCGGTCTTGCAATTGTAGAAAAAATTATTCTTGAACATGAGGGTGAGATACGGTGTCGTAATTCGGGACACGGTGCCGAGTTTATAATTACATTACCCATGGAGAAAACTGATGGCTAAAGTTCTTGTCGTCGATGATGAACCGAATATACTGCGGGTGATGAGCCAGATTCTTCATGACGAAGAGCATATTGTATACGAGGCGCTGGATGGCGCAAGTGCGGTTGTTACAGTTCAAAAAAACGAACTGGATCTTGTTTTTCTGGATCTGTGGCTTCCCGATGTCGACGGTCTGGAACTTCTTGAAAAGATTCGAAAGATGCAGCCCGATGTGTCCGTTGTAATAGTTTCCGGGCATGGATCCATAGAGGCGGCGGTAAAATCGACGAAGCTCGGTGCCTATGATTTTATAGAAAAACCGCCGACAATTGAACGCATCGTTACCATATCCAACAATGCGATAGAGGCAACACGCCTTCGCAGGGAAAATCGACGACTCAAGGACAGGAGCGCTCCTGATGAGATCATGATCGGTGACTCTGCCGGGATGCAAAAGGTCAAGGAGACGATCGAGCGCGCTGCGGCGACCAACGCCAGAGTCTTTATTACCGGTGGAAACGGTACCGGTAAGGAGCTTGTAGCCAAGGCGATATTCCGTAAGTCAAAACGCAGCGACAGGCCCTTTATCAAGGTCAACTGTGCGGCCATACCGGATGATATTATTGAAAGTGAGCTGTTCGGGCACGAGAAAGGAGCATTTACCGGAGCCGTGGCAAAGCGAACCGGAAAATTCGAAACCGCACATACGGGAACACTGTTTCTTGATGAGATTTGCGATATGAGCGCTTCGGCGCAGGCGAAGGTGCTGCGTGTGCTTCAGGAAAGCGAACTTGAGCGTGTCGGCGGAAACGAACTCATAAAGGTCGATGTTCGTATCATTTCGGCGACAAATATCGACGTTGAAAAGGCGGTGGCGCAGAAT
Organism: Spirochaetota bacterium; assembly: GCA_023396665.1. Lineage (GTDB taxonomy): Bacteria > Spirochaetota > UBA4802 > UBA4802 > JAFGJZ01 > JAEWVL01. Next base: position 378 of record JAEWVL010000170.1, on the reverse strand, counting down.
CTGTTCCGGGAGGATCTTTATTACCGTCTCAACGTTATACCCATCTCGCTGCCTTCACTGGCTGAAAGGAAAAGCGATATTCCGTTATTGGTGAAGCACTATTTCGGGCTTTTTTCGAAAGAGCATGGAATCGGTGAGAAAGAGATATCTTCCGACGGTATGAATTTTCTTATGGACTGCCCCTGGCCCGGAAATGTCCGTCAGCTCAAGAATATTCTTGAGCGCGTGTACATTATGGTTCCCAGTGAGACTATCGGAGCAGATGATATTTCGGCCTATATGGAAAGCCCCGACACCTTCTCCGATTTTTCCGGTTCAGATAAATCTTCACTGAAACAGGCGAAGGAAGAGTTTGAAAAAGACTATATTACCAGAATT
>JAEWVL010000163.1 GCA_023396665.1 Spirochaetota bacterium | reverse complement strand
AATCTGGTCAACGCCGATATACTCGCGTCCTTCCATCAGCTCTTTCTGTAATAGATTCAGTTTATCAAGATCCGACATGGGTAGCCTGCAATTTATCAATAGATTGTTCCAAGCGCACTTCAAGACGATCGAGCTGCTTGAGATCGTCATTGGGCACGGTCAGTTTCATTTTGACTATTTCCTGAAGCACTTTCATTCGCCGCAGGTTGACCAGCGGCACGCCGCGCTTGATCGCCGTCTCTCCGAGCTCGGCGTAGTGCAGAATAATCTGCATCATACGCAACTGCTTTTCGATCGTTGAGTAACAGTCGTTTTTGTCGAAAGCATTCTGCTGCAGAAACGCGTTCTTGAACAGCGTACACACATCGAGTATAAAACGCTGGCTGTCGGGAAGCGCATCGGGACCGACGAGCTTCACCACCTGCTGCAGTTTCACCTCGCGCTGCAAAAGCTCCATGATCCTGCGGCGATTCAGGGCCCAGCCCTCACCCGCGGTCGCTTCCCACCAGGGAGTGACCTCTTCGAGATACTCCGAGTAACTCTCGAGCCAGGATATCGCGGGATAATGCCGGGCATTGGCCAGTTGACGATCGAGCCCCCAGAAGCAACGCACGAAGCGCTTCGTATGCTGGGTAACCGGCTCGGAAAAATCACCTCCTGCGGGAGATACGGCACCGATCAGAGAAACCGAACCTTCGCGAGAACCGAGCGTATTCATGTAACCGGCCCTCTCGTAGAATTCGGCGATTCTCGTCGGCAGGTAGGCGGGGTATCCCTCTTCGGCGGGCATTTCCTCCATACGACCGGAAAGTTCGCGAAGCGCTTCGGCCCAGCGCGAAGTTGAATCGGCCATGACCGCGACATGGTAACCCTGATCGCGGTAGTACTCGGCGAGAGTGACCCCGGTATAGATACTCGCTTCACGTGCCGACACCGGCATGTTCGAGGTGTTCGCGATCAGAAGTGTACGCTCCATCAGACTCTGTCCCGTACGCGGATCTATCAGTTTGGGAAATTCGGTCAACACGTCGGTCATCTCGTTTCCGCGCTCACCGCAGCCGATGTACACGATAATATCAGCATCGCACCACTTGGCGATCGCATGCTGGGTCATGGTCTTTCCGGTACCGAATCCCCCCGGAATGGCGACGGTACCGCCTTTTGCCAGAGGAAACAGCGAATCGATTACACGCTGACCGGTAATCAGGGGAATGCGAAGCGGGATACGGCCCTCGACAGGCCGCGGTTTTCGTATGGGCCAGCGCTGCACCATGGTCAGTTCGCGCAAACCGTCGGCGCTTTCGACTACGGCGATCACCTCATCGACACGATAGGTACCGGCGGGAAGAAGCTCTTTGATGCGTCCGCTGCAGTCGAAAGGACAAAGCAGCCGGTGTTCGATTCTCTCGGACTCCTGCACACGGCCGATAATGGAACCGGGAAGGACTTGCGCGCCGACAGTGAGGTCGGGTTGGTAATTCCAGAGTTTTTCGCGATCGAGCGAGGCCGCCTGTATCCCCCTTTTGATGCTGGTACCCGATATCTCTGCCAGCCGTTCAAGCGGACGCTGAATACCGTCGTAGATCGTACCTATGAGTCCCGGACCAAGCTCGACGGAGAGAGGCATTCCCGAACCGTAAATATTATCGCCGGGTGAAACACCTGTGGTGTCTTCATAGACCTGAATGATGGCCCGGTCTCCCGAGAGTTTGATTATCTCACCGATCAGACGGGATTCGGCAACACGAACCAGTTCCATCATCATGCCGTCGGTAATACCCTCGGCTTCGATGACTGGTCCGTTTACCCTTCTGACCCTTCCAATTCGTCGCTCTTCCATTTAATCCTCTTTAAAAAGCTGCTCGTAGATAAGATGACGTATTCGTGACTGGTAGCGCTCCATGCGTACAGGCACCTGATTGCGATAGGCGATGTTTCCCTGCCGGGAAACGAGCAGAACACCCTGCGCGGTCAGCACCGTCGCTCCGTCGAAGACAAGACGCATAGCCCTGCCCGAGACTTCATGAATAGCCGCCTCGGCTTCGCGTAAAAGAACATCGGTGATGTAGTGAGCCTCCTGTGCCGAGGTCTGAACGATCGCCTCGTCAATGAGTAGTCCCACTCCAGCCTCGACAACCCAGGCTTTCAGTATTGCGGGATATTCCGGCGCTTTCACCATGGCGGCGAGATCCGATTGCACCTCGCGCATCAATTCGCAAATGAGCATTTCTCTCGCCTTCAGAAGATCACGACGTTTCGCAAGCGTGCGGTGTGACTGGGCGATGCGATCGGCCGCCTCGGCACGCCTGGCAGCCTCGCGCTCGGCCTCCTGCAGCTGGCTTTTCATTTGCTCTTGCCAGGCTCTGCGGCGATCATCAATCTGCTTCTGCGCATTTTTTATTATCTCATCGGCCTGCGATTGCGCTTCCACCCTGATTCCGGAGATAATGGCTTCTCGGCCCTGCTGATCCATACTGACTCCTACAAATTGATTCCAATGGCTTCGTTTACCATCTGTCGCAGTCCCGGTCTGTCCGGGTTTCTGCCGCGGCTGCCAGGAATCTCGACGATAAGAGGAAACTCACGCGTAAATATGTAACGGTTGACCGTCTCCCGTATAAGAGCCGCGGCTTCTTCGCTTATTATTATGATGCCGATCTCGGGAAGAGAAATCGCCTCTTCGAAGGCGGCACGAGCCTGCTCGACACCCGTTACCGACCGTCCCTTGACGCCAACCATTCCGAACCCGAGGACAGAATCCTCGTCACCGATAACGAAGTATTTCAAAATTTACCCAGTATCATCAGGGCAGCGATAAAACCGAACACGGCTATACCCTCGGCCATTGCGACAAAGATCAGCGCCTGGCTGCCGATTTCCGGTTTCTCACTCATCGCTCCCATCGCGGCTGAACCGACACCGGAAATCGCGATACCGGCACCGACAGCGCCCATACCGAAAGCGAGAGCCGCAGCAAATACACCCCATTTCATTACCGAGGCCTGATACTCGTTGACGACTGCGCCCGCATCGCTCGTCTGTGCAAAAACGGACACGGTGGTAAAAATCGCAAGCAGTGTCATAAGTGTTGCCACGCCAAGAAAGCTTAACCCGAGCAGTTTTTTGAACTTCTTCTGACCATCATTCATCCCATACCTTCCTTTTTAGTGACTCCGGCGCAGAGAGATCGGCTCATAGACCCTACCCGACCCGCAGAAGTACTTTGAAAAAAATTCGTAATAATTTAAACGTAGAGACTGCACCCCGGCCGACAGGCCTTCAAGCGCAATCACCAGCGTGTTGCCGATAACAAGAATCAGCGCCGATGCGAGCGGTGAATCAAGGCCCCCCGCAATCTGAAAAAAAGCGCTCATCAGACTGACATGGGCGATTCCCAGGCCCGCAATTCGCATGAATGACAGGGTATTTGACAGATAACCTGAAAAAAGTTCAAGTAACTCGACAACCCAGTCCATCACCCAATCCATTACCATGGTTATTTTGAAGGGAATCTTCTTTTTATGTGAGTGCAGGGCAAACTCAAGAGGAGCCTTGAGTGCAAAAGCCGCTACGGGGATAAGCAGCGCGAGGATCATGACGTCATCGGGGGGCAGCGTCTTGTAATTGCTTGCGACAAAGGTGAACGCGGTATAAACCCCGCCCGCATAAAACCAGCCGCCGAAGACGCCCCCCTTGTCAAACAACAGGTGCAGCCAGCTTCGCGAGAGAATACGGTTAACGATATTGAGAAATATACCGAACCCTATAATGATGATGCCGAAGCGGACGGTTATACCGAGAATATCCATGACATCGTTTACAACACCATGGCCGCCGTGAGCGCCGTGCCCCGAGACGATACCATGGTAATTGAACCACAGCGCAGGAAACCAGTTGTACCCGAAATATGATCCGAAGAGAACACCCGCGACGATGGCGGCACAGCCGCACCAGAAAATAAGACGGCCCAGATCGTAGGTGCTCCCTCCCTTTTTCCTGTTAGTGACAGCGACAATCGCTCCGATGAGAGCGAGTACGAAGCCGTGTCCGGCATCGCCGAACATGAGACCGAACATGGTAAGAAAGGTAAGCGCCACGAAAATAGTCGGATCGATGGTGCCGTAGCGCGGAAGCGAGTAATTTTCGACGATCCACTGAAATGGCTTCACTATCGGCCGATGCCGCAGCTTAACGGGAACCTTTTCAGGGGAAACGCCGGCATCGCCGTCCGGGCGTGTCCACTCAAGATAGCAGCGCCCCATACAGGTGTCGCGTATCGCCTTTTCGGTGAGCTCCTGAAGTTCGCGCGGAATCCAGCCCGTAAAAATCACCGTATCCGTAGTCTTGCCGAATCGATCCTGCATAGAAATATACAGTTCTGTCATCTGGAGATTTTTCCACGAATCGCTTAACCAGGGCTCTTTTGCACGAACAATATCGATCGCCTTCTGCTGCAGCTCTTTCTGCCGCTGCTCGAGAACAGCGATCTCATCGTTAAGGCGCTTGACAATTTCATCTTTGCGGCCGCTCAGCTCTGGCGGAAAATCAATCGACTGCCACTGGAAGCGTTCGAGTATTTTATCAACCGCCTCCCTGTCGCGCTTGAGACTCATCAGCATCACGGGATATTCCATGTCATCGGCATTTCCCCACTGAAGCACCGCGGGATACGCCGCCAGAGCCTGGATGAAGCCGTCACGACGCGATTTCAGAAGCACCCCGGTAAGCACCTCAACCGCGGATTCGCGGGGCGCCTGCCCGCTGATTTCATCGAACAGTTCGGTCTGGCGTTTTATCTCGCTTTTGCGATTGATCTCCTGCTGCAGTGATTTCTGCTGCTCGCGGATATCACGAATGTCGGCGCCGAGGCTGTCCAGCTCGGCCTGTATACGCTGGGCATCCACCGCATTCAGTTCGTCGGCATTGAGGCTTTCCTGCGACGGCAGCGCAAGCTGTGCCGATTCCATGAGATTTTCGATCCGTTTGCGAAGATCGCCGATTTCAGAACCGCTGATCTTCTGCCGAATTTCTGTCAGCTTTGCAGAGAGGGGGAAATCATTTCCCCTCGCATCGATAAAATCCATCACGCCGAGATTAAGCAACTTGCGGGTCACCTCATCCATACTGCGTTGAAGAACAACTGCCGTTAATCGTACCATCGGCTGAGGAAAAATCACTGCAGACCTCCCGCTTTCACTTTACCATAATAGTGCGCATTGAGAAGATGAATGATGCGACGAATTTCCCGTTCGAGCAGCCGGACATAGGCCACGGTAAGCCCTGCATCAAAAAGCGAAGTTATTTTTGTTTTCCGGTACAGCTGTATCTTTTCTTCATCCAGAGTGGCCGCGACACGGGAGAGCACTCTGGTATATTCCGCACTCTTCTCCATTTTGCCGAGAGGGGCGATGATGCCGAAGCGGCCCAGCAGGGTGTCGAAGAAAGCGGCCTTGTCGGCAGCCTTTGCATATGCGCCATAATCGGCCGCGGCAATACGCCTGCCGCCGTCGATGAATAGATCCATAATACGCTGCTGATCGCTAAAAAACGGAGCCATCCGCATCATTCTTCCCAGATTCACTTCATCGATCTCGCCCGCAATCAGACGTTTAACACGCATGCGTTCATCGCCATGAAAAGTAATAACGACCTCGACGACACGCCTGTAGTAATCCTTTTCAAGAGCGAGCTCGGACTCGACCAGGGTTTTACTCTCATGAAGCCGCTCAAGGCCGGGGACGGCCGGCGCATAGGCTGTATGCCGCAGCAACGCTATCAGGGCATCCGTATCCGGAGCATTGATGATCGCATCGTGGTGCAGCGATTCGAGCGGAATATCCCGGGGAATATACTCGGCAAAGTCGGCAATACTGCGCTTTCGAAAGGATTGATCGTACCACAGCCGCAACAGCGTCTTGAATGCATCGTAGCGGATTCTTGCGGAAAGAATAGCGATCAGCTCTTTAAGTACATCAGGTGCGTGTTTTTTGATATGTTCGATTTCATTGTAAAGATGGCAAAGGAGCTCTTTTTCAACAGATTTAAGATCGCCCGTCCTGGCGTAAGTGGTTTGTATGAAGCCGTAAGAGGTATTTTGAAAAAAATAGATGGACTCTTCGAGTGTAGGGGCGCGTTCAACGCGCACAAAAAAATCTTCGGTTAACAGCGAACCGATCAGCGCGTGAAGACGCGCATTGACATAGGCATAACGCATGACACTGCCCACTACAGAGCCCCTTCATCGGCAAATGTGGTGCAGATCAGCGACGTGATGCGCTGCCTGGCAAGCCGGTACTCCTCCTCGTTAACACCGCACAAGCGCCTGGCATCTTCAAGCGTCAGATTCTGTACGGCAGCGCTTTCCTTCGCGGCCGAGGCAGCCTGCAACATCTCCCTGACTTTTTCTCTGAACTCGCCTTTCAGGGCATTAAGCTCTATCTCGGCCTCACGGGTCATCTGCGATGCACTGTTACGAGCCGCCCGGAGTATCTCTTCGGCCTCTTTTTCGGCCTGCAGAATATCATCAAGAACCTGTTTCATCAGTTTCACCCCTTCTGCCGGAAAAGACCCGTCAAAGTACCGACAAGCGCCCCTGTTATCGCATCGAGTTATAATCGCACAAAGATGCCATGTCAATACTTTTCTGTTATGAAAACAAACAGGGTGTTAAAAAGGGATAAACTGTGTTCTCATTTTCTGAAAGCACCGGCACTGCTCGATCCGCGTATATCATCGAAAACCAGATAACATAGGGGATCGAGTGCCCTCGCAATGGCGGCGATTTTATCGGTATCCCTTCGTTTTGTCTGAATAAAAAGGATGGAAACGGCTCCGTCACGGCCCTTGCCCTCCATTTCGGTGACACGATAGCCCTTTTCGCGCAAGGCTGCGGCAAGAACATCCCCCATCTTGGTAAACACACGCAAGACCTGCTCTCCGATTTTGAAAAAACCTTCGATGGTAATGCCGACAAAGGTACCGCTTGCAAAACCGAGCGCAAAGGAAAAGGCGGTGAGCGGGCCGGAAATGCCCGCAATTACACGCGAGACGGCATACACCCAGATCAGAGCCTCTACAAAAGCAAGCATGAAGGCATAGGCCCGCTTTCCCCGAACGATCATCGCCTGACGGAATGTTCCGAGCGACACATCGCAAACCCGCGCAAAAAAGATTATTGCCGCGGTAATAAGTTCAGATGAAGCGATCATGTATCCCCCCCTTTTGATAAAATCAAGACAACACAAAACGTCTATTCTGCCATGCGAGGCAAACAATGTCAAGCGCCAATGTAGGCGATAATGGCCTTTTTCAGGGTAATCAGCATCTGTTTTCTCTTTTCATCATCATACTCGAGCAGAGTCATACGAAAGCCCAACAGATCGCTGTAAAACCCTGAAAGGGGAACAACGCATATTCCCGCATAAGCGAGCAGGTAGTAGACAAATCGCTTATCGGGAGCGACGCCGAGGACCATTCGTTCTATCCTGCTTCTGCAGTGCTCATCCGGCAGCGGTAGCCGCTGTGTATCGTTCAATACACCGTCTTCAAAAAGCACGCTGAAATACAGTGCCCCCTGGGGCAGGCTTACGCGCAACCCCGGTATATCTTTCAGTGCGAGAAACAACTCGCTCGCCCTTGCTCCAAGCAAACACGCCCGCTGTTCGAGATGCAGCGGATAACGGCTGTCGCCCATTATTGCCGGAATGGCAAGCTGCGGCAGCGTGGTAGAGCACACCTCAAGCCGTTTCGCCGCAAGCAATGAATCGATATATGATGAAAAATCGGCAGTACTGTTTTTATTGTACACCTCTATCCAGCCGCAACGCGCTCCCGGCCAGGGAAATTCCTTCGAGATGCTGCGCATGCTTATGCCGGGCACCTCTGCGATGACCTCACTGAGAAAACAGGGCTGTGCACCGTTAAAAACGATATTTCCGTATGTTTCATCAAAAATCACAAACAAACGATAGCGTCTCGCAATATCGATTATTCCCTCGAGTATATCACGGGGATACACCACCCCGGTGGGGTTGTCGGGATTGATAACGAGTATCCCCGCCACCGCATCGTTATAGCGAACCTTGTTTTCGATGTCCGCAAGATCGGGCGTCCAGTTTCTGTCAGGGTCAAGCTTGTATGACAGATGATCATAACCGGAATGCGCCGCTTCGGCGGATGAGTGTGTCGAATATGCCGGTGAGGGACCGAGCACCCTCGCCTCACGCCGCAAAAAACCGAAGAGCTTGGTAACCGCATCACCGAGCCCGTTGAAAAAAAGAATGTCGTCTGAACCTATGCGGCATCCGTTTTTCGCGTTTGTCATGGAGGCTAGAAAATCACGTGTTTCCCTCAAGCCCTGCGAGTCACAGTATGCATATGAGGCGTCGCGCTGTACGAGATCGACAACGATGGATTTCATCCAGTCGGGAAAGGGTTCCCCTTTCTGAATAGGATCACCGATGTTCTCCCACAACAGGGGAATGCCGAGACTTTTAGCTACCGGAACGATTTCTCTGATTTCATATGAGAGGCGCGTAGCGCCTTCGTGGACAAGACTTCTTCTCATCTGTATCTCCTTTCGTCGTTAATTTGACGCCCGCCAGCGGATTGTTTGACGGGAGGGATACAGTTTCAGGCCTGTTAAACCGCAGTCACTCCCGGAAAATCCGTGGACCGCGGCGTCTGAACTCTCAGCAGACTTCTGGCGGTGCCACCGTGCTTGTAGCCGCGGCGGCCGCCTGATTGAGAAATAAAGATTCTTTTCGTCTGCTGTTCATCATGACATAACAATGACGACAAAGAAAGGACACTGTCAAGCATTTGACAGCACACCGGAAAAAAAACGATCACGCCCGCACTCAGGACATGAATTTTTCAAAACGCTCTTTTGTCACCTTGCAGATCGGGCACACTGCGGGCGCTTCGTTACGGGCGCACAGATAGCCGCACACACGACAACGCCAAACCGGATACGGAAGAGAAGCCCCAGTCGCCGCCTCAGCTGTTTTCCCCTTCTCGCGCTCACGTCTGTCCGGCAGCGGTTTCACTTTTCTGTATCCATCCGCAACTTCCTGCGAAACATAGAGGGCGCAGAAACAGGCACCGTATTCGCCAAGATCGGGATCTCGATAATCACATGGGCAGATGATATCCCTGTCATCACTTCGTTCACCCGAAGCCAGTCGGCAGGGACAGGCGATATAGCCGTAGCGTTTTGCATTCAGCGCGAGCCCTTGTATGAGGGGCATGGTGAAATCCATATCCGGATTCAGAATATAACCCGAATCATCAGCATCTTTTTTTATTTTATCGTAGAGAGCCTTAACTTCCTCTTCACTTACCGCAGTATGTTCGCTCATTTTCCGATCTCCCTGTCGATATCATCCTCATTAAAACCGACTACACTTCTCTCATTGTTGAAAACGATTGTCGGGTATGAAATATCCGGATTCCATTTTCGCAGCCACTCACGCACCTCATGCTTTGTGCGATCGTCGAGCTGATCGACATAGACAAAGTGAAACGCAACACCTTTGCCGATCAGATATTCCCTGGTTTTGCGACACCAGATACAGGTCGATAAACCGAAAAAAAGAATTTCACCCGCGGCGCTGCCCTCATGTTTCGTAAATATTGATAAATCCATTCGATTGAACCCCTGTTCGCTTGAAATATGTTCAGCCGCCATCTATTGAGAGCGCGAAGCGCCAGTTTGGCAATAAAAAAACAAATACAGGGCGACTCGTAGACCGGTCAAAAGTTGTTGCTTTATTTCAGGCACGCAGCATAGCATCGCAGCTGACGCAGACCAGATCATACGGTAAAGGTACACAATGTCACAGCAATATACACTCTCATTCGAGGTTTTTCCGCCGAAAACCGATGCGGGAGCAGCCAATCTTCTGCTTGAGCTCGATAAACTCTCTGCCTTTCGTCCCGATTACATTTCTGTAACATACGGTGCCGGCGGCTCAACACGCGAGAAGACGCTCGAAATCGCGCGCAAGATCAAAGACAGGGGAAACGAGGTGCTCGTGCATTTCACCTGTGTCGGCGCTTCAAAAACGCAAATAGCCGAGTACCTCTCGCGCGTACACGACGCCGGTTTCAACAACATACTGGCGCTTCGCGGAGATCCGCCGCGCGATGCGCTGAACTTCGTTCCGCATCCCGACGGCTTTGCCTATGCAAACGAGCTCGTCACTTTTCTGAAAGAACGCGGTGATTTTCATATTTCGGTCGCGGGTTATCCCGAAGGGCACCCGGAAGCCTCTTCG
>JAEWVL010000196.1 GCA_023396665.1 Spirochaetota bacterium | reverse complement strand
GGCATATCTCTCACTCTACGACACTCCGAATGACGCTCTGCGTTTATGGGCCGACGGGAGATGGATGAAGCTGGCGGCGGCCTACGGTTGCTATTGGGCAAAGTGCGCATTTTGCGACGGCTCACTCGACTATATCGGCTCCTACATACCCTTCGATCCGCTGCTTACCGTCGATCGGATGGATGCACTGGCCGCTTCGGGACATCAAGCTTTTCATTTCGTTGACGAAGCCGCTCCGCCGGCGATAATGATGAAAATTGCCCTGGAACTGCTGCGCAGAGGCCGGCGCTACACCTGGTGGACAAATATCCGTTTCGAGAAAAGTTTTAGCGCCGGTATGTGCCGGCTTCTTTCCCTGTCCGGACTGATTGCGGTATCCGGTGGAATTGAAATTGCCGAAGACAGCGGATTACAAGCCATTTGCAAGGGAATCACTCTGAAGGAAATCGCCAAAGTAACCAATAATTTTTCTAAAAACGGAATTCTTGTTCATGCATACCTTATTCACGGTTTTCCGGGGGAAAGCGATCAGCAAACCCTCGACTCCCTTGAAGCGGTTCGGCAACTTTTTAAAAACGGCTGCCTTGACTCCGGCTATTGGCACAGATTTGCATTAACGGTACACAGCCCATTTTACAAGACGATGAAGGATAAGGGCAGGATCAGCCAAGACGCTTCGTTTGATTTTGCAAGAAATGACATCTTCGACGATACCTTACGCGCACCGTACGCTGACAATCTTCGTAAGGCCTTATACAATTTCATGCATGGTTCCCTTCTGGATGAAGCGGCTGAAAACTGGCTCGGAATCAACCTACGACCCTCACTCAAACGAAATGCCGTTCAGGAAATGATTCAAACGGAGGAAACCGTCAGGTACGTGTTGTGGATAGGGGGAAAACCGTTTTTTTATCCCCCCGCGAGCGGAAAAGCCATCGGGCTGTGCAGCATCGAAGCGCCTGATACACTTCTGAAAATCGAAATGAATACGGAGCAATTCAGAGAACTTGAAAATCTGTATGTAAAAGAATTTGCAGATTATTCATGTATGCCGATTATCAGGTATAGTGAAATAATGAAAAACAATATTAATAATTTTCTCAATAAAATATTGGGTTTTCTCGAAAACACCGCTATACTGTTTATATAGACTTTTTTCAGGATTATTTCGTCGTTGATTGCTTTTTTTTTAAATACATCAGTTTATCCGGGGCGAAGAAACGGTTTTTGGTTATTGACACTTATGTATGTTTGTCATATTTATAAGTAAATCAAACCATTTTCACTTGTTCTGCTCATTAAACAAAGCGTGGTAAATCTATTGACAATATACCGTGAGCGGAGAGTTTGGAGTAATGTCGCTGAACAACAGCAGGGTATACAGGGTTAACGATGGTAACGCTCAACAATTCCACTATTATCATTCACAATGAAAGGGCTTCGCTCGAGGATAAAATCGAGATTGAAACGTTTATCGATACCCTGCTACAAGAGGGGACTCGCACGATTAATCTCGACCTTTCGAATCCGGTATATCTGCCTTCAGAACTGCTTGGTCTTTTGATGTGGAAGAAGCGTGAGCTATTCGAAGAAGGATGCAGTGTCGTCATCACAAAAATCAATCCGACACTCAAATCAATTTTTGACAATGCGCGACTGACTGAATTTTTTGAAATTACCGAATCATCGGTAATATAACGGGTATTCGGCGCAAGGTACTACTTCAATATACTGGTGAGTTTTTCTTAAAGCGATGTCCTTTTCACGACGAGATTGATTATCCCCTGCACGTCTGTAATATGGTCAACCACTCCTTTACGAATTGCCTCTTTCGGCATACCGAAGATAACAGAAGACTCCTCGTTCTGTGCGATAGTCTCCGCGCCTTTTTCTTTCATGAGCGCCATGCCTTCAGCACCGTCTGCCCCCATCCCCGTACACAGGATTCCCATCGCTCTGTCAGCCGCGTTCTTTGCAACACTCTCAAACAGGATATCTACCGAAGGCTTGTGCCGGTTTCGCGCAGGACCGTCATTGACATCAATACGAAAGCCATCTTTCTGTGCGACAATTTCCATCTGCATGCCTCCCGGTGCGATATACGCGCAACCGTTGAGCAAACGATCTCCGTTTTCCGCCTCTTTCACTTTTAGCCGGGAAATTGTGTTGATCCTGTCGGCAAAGGCCTTGGTGAATTTCGGCGGCATGTGCTGCGTTATGACAATTGCGGGCAGGTTTTCCGGCAGCGACTTGAGAATGCAGGTAATAACTTCTGTACCGCCTGTAGAGGCTCCAAGTGCGATCACAAACGATGACGGTTCACCGTTTCCCTTGTTACATGATTTGCATTCAACCGGAACCAGCGTTCGTCTCGTGTGTGCGGCTTTCGACTGATGAGCGGAACGGATTTTTTCGGAAAGAGACTCGATAAAATCGCCGGTACTTCCGTCTCCCGATGAGTTGTCCGGTTTCAGGATAAAGTCGGTCGCACCGGCTTCAATCGCCTCAAGTGTTTTGTGAGCTCCCTGTTCCGTTAGTGAACTCACCATGATGACCGGCATCGGATGTACTTTCATAAGTTTCGACAGAAAGGTAATGCCGTCCATTCTCGGCATCTCTATGTCGAGTGTCAGTATATCGGGATGCAGGGTCTTTATTTTTTCGGCAGCGATAAATGGATCGGGCGCGGTGGCTACCACTTCCATGTCTGAAGTAGCGGCCAATCCTTCCGTTATCAATCGTCTCATCAACGCTGAGTCATCAACAGAAAGAACCCGGATTTTTCCCATTTGCCATTATCCCCTTGCTTTTGTTAACATGCACGCTTCCGCTTTTAGGATCAAGCACAACCCTTCGCGTATAATTGCCGCCGACATCAAGTTTTTTGATGCTGATGTCTTCGGATTCCAGAATGAGCCGGGCAAGCCTCACGTTCGGTGATTCATTGTTTGAAAAAGAATCTGATCCGCCGGTAATCGTCGCAATCATCCGCTCTCTCTGGCAACCGGCTTTCTCCATTGCCTCAATCAGGGCGCCGATCGCGTTCACTCCATAAAGCAGTGGATTAGCGTCACCGTCATGCACCCTGTTTTTGTTCGCCTGCGGAAGCAGATAATGATTCATTCCGGCCCGTTCTCCCGCAACGATACACACACAGACACAACCGCCGACTGTTGTCATCACCAGCTCTTCACCGGTGCTCACGTACAGCTCACCGGCAAAAATCATTACAGTGTAACGACCGCTCACCCGGTCAATTTTTCTGATCATTCGGGAACCTCGATTGCATCCTCATCGCTCAAGCGATTATTGTCCGCTTCTTATCTCGTCAGAAATCTGCAATGAAATACTGTACCGCAACTGGTTCCGCTATCTGGCATAAATTGTGTGACCGAGATTTCTGAATTTATCGCTTACCCCTGACAGATTCTCGGAATGTCCGATAAAAAGATACCCGTCGTCATCAAGATAGTCATAGATGCGGGCGAACAGCTCCCGCTGCGTTTCCTTATCAAAATAAATGACAACATTTCGGCAAAATATTATTTTGAATTTTCGTTTCATCGGATACGCATCCATCAGATTCAGACGTCTGAAGGATATCATGCCTTTAATTTGGTCAACCGGCACATAACCGTCATTCGTGGCATTGAAATATTTATGACGAATCGGCGCTGCGATCACTTCGACGGACTGTGATGAATATGTTCCAGAGATTCCTTTTGACAGCACCTGTGTATCAATATCGGTGGCAAGTATTTTGACTTTTCCGGCGGCACTTGCGCCGAAATACTCGCAAACGGTGATGGCGATTGAATAGGCCTCCTCTCCGGTGGAACAGCCGGCACTCCATATCCGTATCTCCTCTTCTTCCCGCCACTGAGGAAGTGCATGATTCAGCATGAACGAAAAATGATTTTTTTCCCTGAAAAACTCGGTTTTATTTGTAGTAACGACATTAATGAATTCAGTAAGCTCATTGTTGTAATTTGTGGTAAGATATTTCCTGTATTGATCATAATCATCTATCCGAAGCGTACGCAGGCGTCTGATAACCCTTGACTCCAGGAGCGCCCGTTTATGATCACTCAGTTTTATTCCGGTTTCATCGTAGACTACGGACCTGAAAAAATCAAATTCTTCATCGCTCATCTTTCGAAGAACAATCATGAAACGGACAGCTCCTCATTAAATAATACATATCGTGTGGAATAAGCCGAGTGTGCTTTGTCAATGTATTCCCTTTCCGCCGACTGCCATTTCGTGATTTCATTTACATCATTACATTGCCGCAGAAAAGCGTTTCCGCTCTCAGGCAAAAAGAAAAGCTCCCGAAAAGCTCCCGAATCCGTACTTGAGGAGAGCAGTCGTATCTTTTCTTTTCCAAGATAATGCTTTATGAACAACAGGTTTTTATTCATTACCTTGGAGGAAAGCGTTATTCCTCCAAGTCCGAAAACCTTAGCTGTCAACTGCGTACGGGATATTCCTGCTTTCACAAAATCTGCCATCAGCAATTCGATAAAAGCGACGGTCTGCCGCATCGCATCCCTTTCACGCTCCTGATTTTCACTTTCAGGCAAAACGAAAGAACACAATCCCGCAGTACGGCTCATCGGTTCATAGAGACAGAGAACACAGCAATCTCCGACAATCGTGTATATGCAATCATTGATGGAATATACGAACTCACCCGGACGAAGCACCCGGCAGTCCATCGGCAAATACTCATAGACCTTTTTTCCCTGCATCATTCTTCACTTTCTATTCGGTTAAATTCATCTGTTGTCAAAATACGATCCACATCAAGAATGATGATGAGCTGTTCATTCAACTGGCCTATTCCACTTATGAAATCAGTCTCTATCTTGCTTGTGAAATGCGGCGTTTGCTGAATTGCTTCCACCGGTATACTCGCCACATCGGAAACCGCATCAACGATCATTCCGATCAGCCTTTTCTTCACTTCAACGATTATGATTACAGTAAAGGTGTCATATTCTTTCTCAGGCATCTCGAACTTCAAGCGCATATCGACAACAGGTACAACCTCACCCCGCAGATTAATAACGCCTCTCATAAACGGAAGAGAATTCGGAACCGGAGTAATATCCGTCATTCCCAAAATCTCTTTTACCTTAAGAACCTCTACTCCATAGGATTCCTGATTGATCAAAAAAGTGACAAACTGGTTTTCATCCCCCCCCTTGTCGGCCTCAGCAAGAGTGTTTTTTAAACGTTCATACTTGTTTATCTCTGTCATAACGAGACCCTCTCTCTCATCGAATTAGTTTCTGCACCACTGCCACCAGATCGTTAGGTTTGAACGGTTTTACCATCCATCCCGATGCCCCGGCTTCTTTACCTTCTTTCATCTTCGCATCCTCTGATTCGGTGGTTAATACCAGAACGGGAGTGAATTTGTCTCGTTTGCGGAACTCTTTTACAAAGGTAATTCCATCCATCTCGGGCATATTGACATCAACAACACATATTGCCAACTCTCCATTTTGACTTATGAGTTGATCAGCCAGTTCGAGTCCCTTCTGTCCGTTTTCAGCCTGATGTATGGTATGTCCCAATGATTTTAGCGCAAACTGGACACTTGTTCTGATTGTCGGTGAATCATCTATGACCAGGATATTTTTCATTTTCTTCTCCTTGACATGCAAATACCTCGCAAAAGCTATCAGCCTTCCTTCAATATTCCAGTTAAAATAAATTGCTTCTTCAAACTGTCCACAGCGTTATGCACCCGTATGGTTTTGCGCTGCTCTCTGGCACTTTTCATGGCGGCCAGTACAAGCTGTGCCACGGCAAGATCAATATGCTGAACATTGTCAAAATCAAGAACTATCTCGCTTGATTCTGCCAACTCACGCAAAATTCTTTCCCTAAGGAATGCGGCTCTTTTGACCGAACAATCCTCACCGATAACCAGAATTCCCATATTACCTCCTCACCAGGGAAATCTCTGACAACAAGCCGTGTATATCCACTATGAGAGCGACATTACCGTCTCCAAGGATTGCTGCTCCCGAAACAGAACGCTTATTTGTTATGAAACGATCCAGACTCTTTATTACAATCTGCTGTTGTCCGATCAAATCGTCAATCATCAGTGCAAGTTTTTCTCCGCTCGATTCCACAATTACCACTAACGCCTCGCTTGGATTGGTATACTGCGGCGTAATGGTAAAATACTGATAGAGGCGTACAAGTGTAATATATTCGCCCCGTACCAGCACGACCTCCCCCTGTCCTTTTACGGTTTTCACATCCTCCGGATGCGGTCGTACCGATTCCAATATGGAAAGAAGGGGGATGATATATATTCTCTCGCCGATGCGAATCAGCATGCCGTCAATAATCGCAAGGGTAAGCGGCAGCTTGATTCTGAACATGAGACTGCGATCCTTTTCATTGATAATCTGAATAGATCCACGCAGAGAATCGATATTGCTTTTCACCACATCCATACCGACACCGCGCCCTGAAAGGTCGCCAACCGTTTCCTTGGTAGAAAATCCCGGATAAAAGATAAGATTATAAATTTCATCTTCTGTGAATTCGCGGTCTTTTGTTATTAATCCTTTTTCAATCGCTTTCGCGAACAGTTTATCCTTATCGAGCCCTCTGCCGTCATCAGAAATTTCTATGAATACACTGCCCTCCTGATGATAGGCATTGAGAAGCAACATGCCCTGTGCCGGTTTTCCCATCTTCAGCCTTTCTTCGGGTGTCTCAATACCATGGTCTATTGAATTGCGTATCATGTGCTTGAGAGGATCGGTTATTTCTTCAATAACCGTCTTGTCGAGTTCGGTTTCTTTACCGTGAATTTCAAGCTGTATATCCTTGTTCAGCTGTCGCGCCATATCGCGAACAAAACGTTTGAACTGACTGAAAGTCGGTCCTATGGTGACCATGCGCATCGCCATGATCTGTTCCTGAAACTGTCGGGTGGAACGGTTGAGTGCGTGCAGGGCGTTTTTGAGCGCATAACCGTCATCTTCGCTGAGCTCATCAGCAAAACGCGCAATCGAAGACTGTCCGATAACTATTTCACCGAGAAGATTCATCAGGTTATTCAGTTTTCCCGTTTCAATTCTGATCGTTGTAGATTCAATTTTCTTGCGAACTTCCTCCTGAACGCCAAGCGCCTTCTGAATATCCTTATCGCTGACGAGTTTCTTGCGAATCAGCAGGGTTCCGATCTTTTCATTATCAAGCTTGTCCTCCAGGGCAAGTGCAAGCTCATCTTCAGAGATAAATCCTTTTTTAACGAGAATGTTCCCTATCTTGACATCATCATTCAAATCCCTTGAAATATCCTCCCGGTACTCATCACTGATATCGGTAATCTCGATGGGATTATCATCGCGAACAAACAAAAAAACACCTTCGATACTTTCAGCGGGACTTTGTGTTCGTAACAGTATAAACCACGACAGATAACAACGCTCGGGATCGATCAACTCGAGAGTGGGAAGTTTCTTTACAACCCTGAACTCGATCACTTCACCAGAATTTGTAAGCTCTTCAATGAGCATGAGCGGATCGATACCAAACTCAAAAATATTATCCCGGAATGCCGCCCGTATTCTGTAATACCTCCATTTCCCTTTATTCGTCTGATCACTGCCGCTCACTTGCGTATTCGCAGCCACTCCCTGACGACCGAGGCGCTCGATGATCATCGAAGTTGCCGCTGCAGCATCTTCCAGCTGCTCAGGCGAAAAGATCATGAGCCGAACAAGGTCAACACTTTCCAGTATACAATCAACAAGATCGGCATTAAGCACCTGTGATCCCGATCTTATTGCATCAAGAAGTGTCTCGATATGATGGGTGAAAGAGGACACCTCATGAAGCCCGGCTATACCTGAACTGCCCTTAAGTGTATGAAAGCCTCTGAAAAGAGAATTGATCGTTTCAGGTGAAGATGACTGTTCGAGCTGTACGATGTCAGCCTCAATATTTTCGAGAATCTCTCTGGCTTCCTGTTGAAATATTTCCAGTATTGCCGCTTCATCCGACATATGTACAATTCCTCCTGATCTGGCCCATGGCAAAAACGCAAAGTCAAAACCGTTATAATACCGATTAGATCTTGCTGACCGTTTAACATAAGCATCAACACGAAACGGATAAAATCCGGTTGTGTCACCTTATGAACTGTAATAAACCTTCAATGGATGATTCCCTGCAACTCCCCAACCTGACTCTATGGCCAATACTTTGGTTAAAACTCCTCAAAGCCTTCGTTCGTCAGTATGTCTTCGATACTTTTCTCTTTCGAAATTTGTGCGGAAACGGCGCTTTTCTGTGCTGCTGACTGATTTCCGCTGCCCGGTGCCGGCGACGTCACACGCGCGGAAGAAAGCGCGGCTCTGGGTGCTGTTTTCTTCAATGCACTTTCACCTTTGGATGAACGCAGGTGAATTTCTGTATGTTTTTTCTTATAAAGATCACTGTAAAGATTCTGCCGTATCTTGAATTTTTCCATCAAAGCGAGTAGTTCCTGTGCCTGATTCGCCATCTCTTCGGATGCAGATGCCGTCTCTTCGACCAGACTCGCATTCTGCTGCGTCATGGAATCAAGTTCAGCCACAGCAGTATTGATCTGCGCGGTTCCCTGCTTCTGTTCATCTGAAGAAGCTGCTATTTCAGAGACAAAACGGGTTACACTTTCAATTGAAGAGATTATTTCCTTGAGAGACTCTCCTGACTTGTTCGCAAGTTCTGTTCCCTTGTCAACTTTTGTCAGCGAGTCTTTTATCAGCTCGGCGATCTCCTTTGCAGCATTGCCAGAACGTTGTGCGAGATTACGTACCTCTCCCGCAACCACGGCAAATCCGCGCCCCTGCTCTCCCGCTCTCGCGGCTTCGACTGCCGCATTCAGCGCCAGCAAATTTGTCTGAAACGATATATCATTTATTACGGTAATGATGTCGGCAATCTTCTTGCTCGAGACATTTATTTCATTTATCGCCATGACGGCATCGTCCATTACACGACCGCCTTCCTGCGCGATGACAGAAGTATTCTGCGAAAGTTTGTTCGCCTCCCGGGAATTGTCGGCATTCTGGTTGATAGTCGCGCTCGATTCTTCAATGGTCGACGCTATCTCTTCGAGCGAAGATGCCTGTTCTGAAGTGCGCTGTGAAAGATTTTCATTGCCTGAAGATATCTCCTGCACCGCCTGTGTAAGATTCTGCATACCGACTATGATCTCTGATATGGTTTTCTCGAGATCGTCAGCGGCTTTATTAAGAGCCTTACCGAGCATTCCGAGCTCGTCACGCTGATCCAGATCGATGCGCTCGGTAAAATCACCGTCGGCAAGACGATTTGCGAACAACAGTCCCTTGTTGACCGGTTTTGACACAGATGATGATAAAAGCACGGTGATAATGAAACCGACAATGATGGAGATCACGAGAACACTTATATTGAGAAGCTGAACCTGTTTTGTGTTCCTGATCGTATCATTAAGCTCGTGTTCAGCAAGTTTGGCCTTGGTATCAATCAATACATCGGTCTTATCTCTTAACAATCGATAACCCACCACCCATCTATCAAGCGCCATCGCCGCTTCTTCAATATTGCTGTTCTTGATGAATTCCTTAAATAATCTCCTGTCATTTGCCGGTTCCTTGAGTAGTACCTCCCACTCTTCAGCAAGTTTTTTTCCTTCATCACTGAATAGTGTCGACTTATAGGCCTCCCATTCTTTCATATATGCTGCGCTCAATTCATCGGAATCGGCATTTCTCTGAATAATAATCTCATCATCACCTTTCTCTGCCGCCTGATAAACCTGCAGCATATTGACGCGAATCTGAAGAATATTACGCATAATCCGGTTAAGCTGACGAATTGCCATGTACTCGGCTTCGTAGAATCTCTGAAAACGTTCCAAATCACCATTTGCCCGAATAATACCCTGCCCGGAAATAGCGACAATCAAAATGATGAAAACCAAACACGATATGAGCACCTTTTGCGCCACTTTAAGGTTATTAAACCACTTCATTTTATACCCCCGATAAGATAATATTAAAATAACCCGTCACTTCGTTCAAATAAATGGAAAACCCTCTGCCCGTGGAAGGCGTGGTACATATTATCTCTTTCGCAACTAAACTAATATACAGAGCGTAGTGAAGGCGATTCAAGAAAAAGTTGAACAAATTTGGCAAAACCGCTTAAATAAAAACTCAATAATGAGTGCAAAAAAGTTCCGTAACACAATACAGTTTTGCCTGATTAATCATTTTTGCTATTGACCATAACCCAACAGCAGCTATACTGCGGCAGAAATGAAAAACCTGCTGACAAACCTGGTGTTCATAATCACCGTTCTCTTTTGCGCACATTGCTCCCGCAGCCCCTCTGCAGGAACAAAGGCGGACCTGACGCAGAAACTGCAACAGAGTACACGATTCGCCAAGACTGATATTCTCATCTACAATGACATACTAATGGAAAATAAATGTTGCCTTATTAAAAAGGGCGAAGAGGTGACAGTTTATAATATACTGGCACACCCCTATAAACTAGAGAACCTTGAACCGCTTCAGATGACGCAAATAGTACTGAAAAACGGTCAGCAAGCTTTTCGGGAAGAACATTTTTTTGCCATAGATATGATTGTTATTACAGATGAACAAGTTCCGCTGTATACCAGATGTGACAGTTCTTCAAGATACTCAAGTGCCATGGCCGGCAGTATAGCGATGGTTACCGATAAAAAAGGTGAATGGTTGCAACTTGAGGCACTCAGTGACACCGGAAGACTTCTCAGCGGAAGGTGGGTAAACAGGGGCTATACCCGAGAAGCTGAGCTGATACAGTCTGCACTGCTTCTCGATCGTATACGAGAAAAAATCGCTGACGGAATCGAGGCGGAAAACGATGACATAGCCGCTCTTGCGACTTTGGCGCAAGATGAATCGGCAGTCGGAGCACTGGCTCAGAGATTACTGTCTGAAATAAGGGTGCGGGAAGAGGAATTTGGTGAAACGGGAGACGGTGAAAGCGCAAGCGAAAACAAAAACTGAAATGATCAGCCGGGCGATACGCACAACGAGAATATCATTGAATAATAACTGACAGGGCAATGACTACTCTACGAGGGTGTCCTTGTCTTTGCGCAGAAAAATTCTCCCCTGATCATTGAGCTGCCGCATTATCCAGGTAATCTGGCGGCGCGAGTCAAGAATTTCCGACATTCGTACGGCTCCCATGTCATTCATATCGTTGAGAATATCGGTCGCTCTGTTGTTTGACATATTACGCAGAAAGCGAAACCGTATTTCATCCCCGGCTCCCTTCAGCGCCAGTGCGATAAGCGAGTCATCGTTGATCTCATCGATAAGTATTCTGATCTCGGCATTTGAAAGCGAGAGAACATTTTCGAACATGTAGATTTTTTCCTGAATTTTTCTGGCCTCATCGGGTACCGACTTCTCGAGATGGCTGAGGATGCTCTGCTCGGTTCCGCCGTCGAGATGATCAAGTATTTCAGAAAGCGCATCCACCCCGCCGGGAGTATCCCCGAAATCCACACTTTGCATCTTCTCGTATTTGTGTTTGAGCGCCTGTGAGATACGAAATACCGCTTCAGGGACTACCTTGCTCATCCTCGCGATTCGAAGAGCGATGTCTGAAGCCTCATCCGCAAGAAGCGTCAATATTCTTGCGGCTTTCTCGGGAGCGATATAAGCGAGAACGACCGCAATCGTCTGCTGCTGTTCGCCATCAAGCAGCTGTTTAACTGTTTCGGGTGGTATATCCTTTAAAAACGCAAATTGCGCGCGGGGGGATAACTGCTGCGCCTTGTCAAAAATTTCTCCCGCACGCTCTTCGCCAAGCGACTCGACCAGAATTCTCTTCGCGACAGCCTCGCCACCGAAACTGGTATTCTTTATACGATTGATTTCGACCATAAAATCGCCGATAATCTCCTCTTTTTGAGAGGGGGACAGCGATTCAATATGCGCCATCTCGGAGGTGAGCCGTATAACCGTATCTTCGTCAAAGTTGCGCATCACCTCTGCGGCGGCGGAAGGGCCTATTGCTATCAAGAAGGCCGCGGCACGTCTGAGACTCTGATTTTTATCATTTTTATCCATATGTGTCTAACTCTTAATCCCGTCACGGACTTCAGCATTGGCAGGAAAAGTAATTACCTTCTGCGGGCACACTTCAGCGCATTTTCCGCAATTGATACAGATGGATCCGTCAACACGGGCCAGAAAGTTATCAACCGTTATCGCAGATTCGATATCGGGGTTATCGGCAAAAACAAGTTTGCAGGCTTTTGTTATGCAGAGTTTGCAGCCGATACAGCCTACCGCACAGCCCTCTTTCATTAGCGCACCCTTTTCACGGTTACAGCACTCTACCCATACCTGCTGGGTGGCGGGCGTAAGAACAAGTATATCTCGAGGACAGGCTTCAACGCATTTGCCGCAACCGGTGCATCGGTCAATATTGACTTTCGGCAAACGGTCATCTCCCATTGTTATCGCATCAAAAGGACATGCTCTGACGCAATCGCCGAGGCCAAGACAGCCGTAGGAACAGACACGAAATCCGCCGCCGGTCTGTTGCGCGGCAGAGCAGGAAAGCGGCCCTTCATACTCGAATTTATTTCTGGTATTGTACAGGCCGCCATGACACTGTACGCGGGCAAGTTTCCTGACAAGCGTTCCGCTTTCCTTTCCCATTATCGCCGCAATACAGGCAGCACAATCGGGGCCGCCGACAGGACAGAGATTTATCTCCGCACCGGCGCTGACAATCTTCTCGGCATAAGCTGCACAACCAGGAAAACCGCACGCTCCGCAGTTAGCTCCGGGTAATGCGGCTAACACCTCATCGATACGGGGATCTTTTTCGACATATAGTTTCTTTTTCGCTATGGAAAGCACGATACCGAAAAAGATGCCGAGCACCGTTACACCCGATACGGCTATCAGAGACTGAAAAAGCGATTGATTCATATTACAACTCCATCAATGGCAGAAGAAGGCCACACAAGATTATCAACACAAAAAAGCAAGTAGTAGAAATGCCTGATAAGCACTCATATACACCTCAGCAGACTCACAAAGTACCCCATTTTATCAATATTTTTTTCCCCCGTGAAAGAAAAAGCGTATATTTGTCAATCAGGAGTATTGAATATATATCCGGTAATCATATTTTCCGGAATCTCATCCATTAAAATACTGATTGACTCGTATCCCCCCGAAAACGAAAATCCCGGGGTTCACATATCACAGTCATTCAATAAGGACTTATCCGTGACTAGCGGCAAAATTCTGACAGTGAAGGCCCCCAATAAATCCACGAAGCGCCTTAGCGCATATTTGATAACGGCTCTGGTTCTGCTTATCACAGCAAGTACCTGTAACCGGTCTGAGGCAAAAGCGGAAAGTAAAGCGACAAATACGAATATCCCCCTGAAACTGAGTGCCCTGCTCTCTGCATATCCCGCCATGATTCGCTCTGTCAGTGAAACAAGCGTCGAAATGAACGATGGTACGGTTTTTGACTATATTCCCAGAACCGCCTCATACGAAACGATGCTCAACGAAACAACACTGTATGATCAGCTTTTGCAAACCTATCCCTGCGGCTTACCCAAGGCCCCGGAAATTAACAGTGATCCCGGGCGTTTCAGATTTGATCCTTTCTTTAAATCGATGTACGGAGCAACTGAAGCGGAAGTCATTAAGAACCTTGTTGCAATCACCTGGATGCCGGGTATCGACGGGACTACGATAAAGGTGACCAGAGTAAACGGGGTTGACGGGCATCTGCGCAAGGTATCGGAAAAATTATCGTTACTGCCGCCGGAAATTCGTAACTTTGCCCGTAATCCCGCAACGTTTAACTGGCGTGTCATCGAAGATACCGATCGTTTGAGTGCACACGCATACGGAATCGCTATTGACATTGGAGTGGCACGATCGCACTACTGGCTATGGGATAAAAAGA